>NZ_CP099966.1:4145000-4147500 GCF_025403485.1 Chryseobacterium paludis | reverse complement strand
CAGTCTCACTAGAGTCCTCAACTTAATGCTAGCAACTAGTGACAGGGGTTGCGCTCGTTGCAGGACTTAACCTAACACCTCACGGCACGAGCTGACGACAACCATGCAGCACCTTGAAAATTGTCCGAAGAAAAGTCTATTTCTAAACCTGTCAATTCCCATTTAAGCCTTGGTAAGGTTCCTCGCGTATCATCGAATTAAACCACATAATCCACCGCTTGTGCGGGCCCCCGTCAATTCCTTTGAGTTTCAAACTTGCGTTCGTACTCCCCAGGTGGCTAACTTATCACTTTCGCTTAGTCTCTGAATCCGAAAACCCAAAAACGAGTTAGCATCGTTTACGGCGTGGACTACCAGGGTATCTAATCCTGTTCGCTCCCCACGCTTTCGTCCATCAGCGTCAGTTAAGACATGGTAACCTGCCTTCGCAATTGGTGTTCTAAGTAATATCTATGCATTTCACCGCTACACTACTTATTCCAGCTACCTCTACCTTACTCAAGACCCGCAGTATCAATGGCAGTTTCATAGTTAAGCTATGAGATTTCACCACTGACTTACGAGTCCGCCTACGGACCCTTTAAACCCAATAAATCCGGATAACGCTTGCACCCTCCGTATTACCGCGGCTGCTGGCACGGAGTTAGCCGGTGCTTATTCGTATAGTACCTTCAGCTTTCCACACGTGGAAAGGTTTATCCCTATACAAAAGAAGTTTACAACCCATAGGGCCGTCGTCCTTCACGCGGGATGGCTGGATCAGGCTCTCACCCATTGTCCAATATTCCTCACTGCTGCCTCCCGTAGGAGTCTGGTCCGTGTCTCAGTACCAGTGTGGGGGATCACCCTCTCAGGCCCCCTAAAGATCATTGACTTGGTGAGCCGTTACCTCACCAACTATCTAATCTTGCGCGTGCCCATCTCTATCCACCGGAGTTTTCAATATCTAATGATGCCATCAAATATATTATGGGGTATTAATCTTCCTTTCGAAAGGCTATCCCCCTGATAAAGGTAGGTTGCACACGTGTTCCGCACCCGTACGCCGCTCTCAAGATTCCGAAGAATCTCTACCGCTCGGCTTGCATGTGTTAGGCCTCCCGCTAGCGTTCATCCTGAGCCAGGATCAAACTCTCCATTGTATGTTTGTCTGACTCACTCAAAGTTATTTTACGCTTTAGTTTTTCCTTACTTGGTTGTTATATTATTTTTCAATGATCTCTCTTCTTCCGCTTTATACCGTAGCCTCATTTTCTGTCGTTTGGACTACTGATTTGCGAGTGCAAAAGTAAATGTTTTTTTTGATGTGACCAAATTTTTCTGAAAGAAAATTTAAAGTTTTTTTAGTAACCTTAATCCCTATCTCTTATTCAATCCTATACTCTCCTGCGCTCCCTTAATTGGGACTGCAAAGATACAAACTTTTATCAATTATCAAAATAAAATATTATTTATTTTTCTAACCTTCAGTCCTATTTACTTATCGTCTGCGCTACCTACTATCTCTCGTTTTCAGTGGGGCAAAAGTACATCTTATTAACACTACAATCCAAACTTATTTAACATAAAATTTACTTTTAATTCATATTTACTTTTAACTCCCTGAATTACAAGAACTAAAATTTTAACCCTATTTGCAAAGAACTGCCATACTGAGCTTGGGAATTAGTTAATACTATATCAATCCTGTAGTTTTAGGATTTCAGATCTGGAAGATTGGAGAGATTTTGGATCCAAAAAGTTGAATGTTTGAGGAGAAATAGGGAAGACTAAAGGAATCTTTTATGGATTTTCACTGGATCGGATGGTAAAATATTCTGTGACGATCCGGGTATTTAATGAAAACGAACCTTTTAAAGAAAGCATCCTGTTGTTTTTGATAAAAAGTAGATTTAAAATTTTAATGGAACAGGTTATTTAAGAATGAAAGAGTATGAATCTTTGAATCTAATACTGCGTGTGATTTTTTTATTTTTTATTTTTTATTTCTTGTTTGTGATTTGTGTTTCCTGTTTTATGTTTGTGATTTTTGCTTGCTGCTATATTCTGTCCCTGTTTTTCTTTTTGCTGCTTATCATGGTTTATTCTGATTCCTCATATTCTATTTTATATTAAATAATTTTCTTTATTCTTTATTCTTTATTCTTTATTCTTTATTCTTTATTCTTTATTCTTTATATTTTTAAATCTTGCTCTTTTTTCTTTTGCCAGATAATAGATCGCCTTTGTTATAAAATGAGAGTAGTCTTTACTGGCAAAGGTAGAGGAAAGGGGTTTTACTTGTTCTTTATTATAATGATGTTCATAGTCCATATCGTTATGTCCTATATTGGAGTAGATCATATTATATTTTGTGTTGGTCCAGATGATGGGATAAAAGCCTTCAGTCCAGATCTCATGTTTCTTGGGGCCTGTTCCTACCGGAAAACCTTTTTCATCTATCGCATAAAGGATACTTATGTCTTTATTTTTGGTAAGGTCATTCTTCCAGGCGTACCAT
>NZ_CP099966.1:3975000-4142500 GCF_025403485.1 Chryseobacterium paludis | reverse complement strand
CACTCCGTCCCCTTTTTAGTGTGAGCAAGTATGGGAATATTAACCCATTGTCCATCCACTACCCCTTTCGGGTTCGCGTTAGGTCCCGACTAACCCTCAGCTGATTAGCATGGCTGAGGAAACCTTAGTCTTTCGGTGAGGGGGTTTCTCGCCCCCTTTATCGTTACTTATGCCTACATTTTCTTTTCTGTACGCTCCACAATGGCTCGCGCCACTGCTTCTGTGCAAACAGAATGCTCCCCTACCAGATGTACATAAGTACAAATCCATAGCTTCGGTAATATGTTTATGCCCGATTATTATCCATGCCGGACCGCTCGACTAGTGAGCTGTTACGCACTCTTTAAATGAATGGCTGCTTCCAAGCCAACATCCTAGCTGTCAATGCAGTCCAACCGCGTTGCTTCAACTTAACATATATTTGGGGACCTTAGCTGTTGGTCTGGGTTCTTTCCCTCTCGGACATGGACCTTAGCACCCATGCCCTCACTGCCGTAGAACATTTATTAGCATTCGGAGTTTGTCAGGAATTGGTAGGCGATGAAACCCCCGCATCCAATCAGTAGCTCTACCTCTAATAAACTTATATACGACGCTGCACCTAAATGCATTTCGGGGAGTACGAGCTATCTCCCAGTTTGATTGGCCTTTCACCCCTACCCACAGGTCATCCGAAGACTTTTCAACGTCAACCGGTTCGGTCCTCCACTCTGTGTTACCAGAGCTTCAACCTGCCCATGGGTAGATCACAAGGTTTCGCGTCTAATCCTACTAACTATACGCCCTATTCAGACTCGCTTTCGCTCCGGCTCCGGACCTGAAGTCCTTAACCTCGCTAGTAAAATTAACTCGTAGGCTCATTATGCAAAAGGCACGCCGTCACCCAACATGTGGGCTCCGACCGCTTGTAGGCGTACGGTTTCAGGTTCTATTTCACCCTTCTATTCGAAGTGCTTTTCACCTTTCCTTCACAGTACTTGTTCACTATCGGTCTTTCAGGAGTATTTAGCCTTGGAGGATGGTCCCCCCATATTCAGACAGGATTTCACGTGTCCCGCCCTACTCATTTATCATCAAAATATACCTTTCAAATACGGGGCTATCACCCTCTATGGCTGTTCTTTCCAGAACATTCTTTTAAATATATAAAGACTTTTGGGCTAATCCGCGTTCGCTCGCCACTACTTACGGAATCTCTTCGATTTCTTTTCCTCCGGGTACTTAGATGTTTCAGTTCTCCGGGTTTGCTCCTCTTACGAGGTGACTGGTCTTCAACCAGCCGGGTTGCCCCATTCGGACATCTCGGGATCAATTCGTGTGTGCCAATCCCCCGAGCTTTTCGCAGCTTACCACGTCCTTCGTCGCCTCTGAAAGCCTAGGCATCCGCCATACGCCCTTAACGATTTCTTTCCTAATTATTAATTAGTTCAGTATTTTTTGCTCAGCATTGCTGCCAAGCTATTTTTTGTAAACTCAAACGCTTAATTGCGCTCGGTTTTCTCTTTGTGATATTTTTACCGTTAATGTCAATGATCTTAATGTCTTTCTGCTTGTCTGATGAATGAATATTTGTTTTGGCTCTATTCATTATACTTTTAAATCAGACTCACAAAACTGTGGAGAATAAGGGAGTCGAACCCTTGACCTCCTGCGTGCAAGGCAGGCGCTCTAGCCAGCTGAGCTAATTCCCCCTCTAGTCAGACTTCAGATTACAGATTACAGATCCCAGAATTAAATCTGATCCCTACCATCTATTATCTTCCCGTCTTTTTCAATTAGTAGTCTCGGGCAGGCTCGAACTGCCGACCTCTACATTATCAGTGTAGCGCTCTAACCAGCTGAGCTACGAGACTGTCTTGTTAGACTTTTAGATTAAAGACTCCAGATATCAGACCTCATTGTCTTTCTTCTTTTATCTTTCATCTTGCCTCTCTTCCCTATACTAATTTCTAGTGGGTTTTGTATTTTTATATATATAATCAACCAAATAAAAAACTAAAGCATACTTTAAGTAAGTACATGATACACTTAAGTATCTTTAATTTTGTTTATCGTCCCGAAAGACGCTCTAAAATGAGATGTTCCAGCCGCACCTTCCGGTACGGCTACCTTGTTACGACTTAGCCCTAGTTACCTGTTTTACCCTAGGCAGCTCCTTTTACGGTCACCGACTTCAGGTACCCCAGACTTCCATGGCTTGACGGGCGGTGTGTACAAGGCCCGGGAACGTATTCACCGCGCCATGGCTGATGCGCGATTACTAGCGATTCCAGCTTCATAGAGTCGAGTTGCAGACTCCAATCCGAACTGAGACCAGCTTTCGAGATTAGCATCCAGTCACCTGGTAGCAGCCCTCTGTACTGGCCATTGTATTACGTGTGTGGCCCAAGGCGTAAGGGCCGTGATGATTTGACGTCATCCCCACCTTCCTCTCTACTTGCGTAGGCAGTCTCACTAGAGTCCTCAACTTAATGCTAGCAACTAGTGACAGGGGTTGCGCTCGTTGCAGGACTTAACCTAACACCTCACGGCACGAGCTGACGACAACCATGCAGCACCTTGAAAATTGTCCGAAGAAAAGTCTATTTCTAAACCTGTCAATTCCCATTTAAGCCTTGGTAAGGTTCCTCGCGTATCATCGAATTAAACCACATAATCCACCGCTTGTGCGGGCCCCCGTCAATTCCTTTGAGTTTCAAACTTGCGTTCGTACTCCCCAGGTGGCTAACTTATCACTTTCGCTTAGTCTCTGAATCCGAAAACCCAAAAACGAGTTAGCATCGTTTACGGCGTGGACTACCAGGGTATCTAATCCTGTTCGCTCCCCACGCTTTCGTCCATCAGCGTCAGTTAAGACATGGTAACCTGCCTTCGCAATTGGTGTTCTAAGTAATATCTATGCATTTCACCGCTACACTACTTATTCCAGCTACCTCTACCTTACTCAAGACCCGCAGTATCAATGGCAGTTTCATAGTTAAGCTATGAGATTTCACCACTGACTTACGAGTCCGCCTACGGACCCTTTAAACCCAATAAATCCGGATAACGCTTGCACCCTCCGTATTACCGCGGCTGCTGGCACGGAGTTAGCCGGTGCTTATTCGTATAGTACCTTCAGCTTTCCACACGTGGAAAGGTTTATCCCTATACAAAAGAAGTTTACAACCCATAGGGCCGTCGTCCTTCACGCGGGATGGCTGGATCAGGCTCTCACCCATTGTCCAATATTCCTCACTGCTGCCTCCCGTAGGAGTCTGGTCCGTGTCTCAGTACCAGTGTGGGGGATCACCCTCTCAGGCCCCCTAAAGATCATTGACTTGGTGAGCCGTTACCTCACCAACTATCTAATCTTGCGCGTGCCCATCTCTATCCACCGGAGTTTTCAATATCTAATGATGCCATCAAATATATTATGGGGTATTAATCTTCCTTTCGAAAGGCTATCCCCCTGATAAAGGTAGGTTGCACACGTGTTCCGCACCCGTACGCCGCTCTCAAGATTCCGAAGAATCTCTACCGCTCGGCTTGCATGTGTTAGGCCTCCCGCTAGCGTTCATCCTGAGCCAGGATCAAACTCTCCATTGTATGTTTGTCTGACTCACTCAAAGTTATTTTACGCTTTAGTTTTTCCTTACTTGGTTGTTATATTATTTTTCAATGATCTCTCTTCTTCCGCTTTATACCGTAGCCTCATTTTCTGTCGTTTGGACTACTGATTTGCGAGTGCAAAAGTAAATGTTTTTTTTGATGTGACCAAATTTTTCCGAAAGAAAATTTAAAGTTTTTTTAGTAACCTTAATCCCTATCTCTTATTCAATCCTATACTCTCCTGCGCTCCCTTAATTGGGACTGCAAAGATACAAACTTTTATCAATTATCAAAATAAAATATTATTTATTTTTCTAACCTTCAGTCCTATTTACTTATCGTCTGCGCTACCTACTATCTCTCGTTTTCAGTGGGGCAAAAGTACACCTTATTAACACTACAATCCAAACTTATTTAACATAAAATTTGACAATAATCTTAAAATGTGGAAAATAACAAACCTAATCTATTGGTACAAAAACAATTGAGAACAATCAATAGTTATCCACATTATACGATTCGTTTTTTTTTAATATTGTGAGAATAGGTTTTATATATGAATAGACTATATTCTGATGAAGAAACGAATCAAAGTTCAGTTTATCCAGGATTTTAAAGAAGGTATGTATGGGAAGAATTCTCTTTATAAGAAGTAGTATTAATAAACCCAATACTCTAGCCCCGATAGTAACGGTTACCCCGCAGTAGATCTGGATCTGAAAGAAAGCGCTGGCACGAGGAGTATGAGTGGGTAGCGGGATTAAGCTTATGAAAAATGAAGGTCTTTAATCTTCAAGTTTATTGTGTATCAGAAAAAACGTTTGACAAGTTCCTTATATATATAGTACCCTAACAGGCATCCGATCACATCGGCTACTATATCCAGGGATTCCATTGATCTGCCCAGATGCATTTCTTCCTGTAGTATTTCGGTTAGGAATGCATATATAAGGATGATCTGGAAAAAATAAGAAAATTTGATTTTGGGGAAAGTGGCGATAAAGCAAAAGCCAAGCATAGCAAATATACTTACGTGCAGAACTTTATCGAACCCGTTGAACATAAAAAAATATTCATGATTCTCTTCTCCGGGCTTGAGAAGCATATAAGTAAGAAATGCCCAATAAATGGGCAAGATCTTACTAAATATTTTTGAAACCCTATCCAATGATAGCTTGGTATTCTTCTGCGGAAAGCAATTCGGACTGGTCTGCACCATCAGCAATCTCTAATTTGATGATCCATCCGTTACCATAAGGATCAGTGTTTAGTAACTCAGGCTGAGCTTCTAATTCTGAATTGAATTCTGTAACCTTTCCTGCAATAGGTAAGAATAGATCTGAAACAGTCTTTACTGCCTCTACACTTCCAAATACAGCTCCACTGTCAAGATCGTCATCAACAGTATCAATATCAACATATACGATATCTCCAAGTTCTCCTTGTGCAAAATCAGTAATACCAATAGTAGCTACGTTTCCTTCAATCTTGATCCATTCGTGATCTTTAGTGTACTTTAATTCCGATGGTGTGTTCATTTTTTGATTTTTATTATTTTACAAATTTATTCAAAAATACATAAGGTTCAAAAAAAGTATGTTTGTTTATTCAAAATGTTTTTCCCATTCTTAATATAATAGAGTTGAATAAATACTCAACATGGTAAATAGTACCTTTAATAAAAGATCTAGCTTTATTATCCCTGTTTCATTTTAATAAAAAATCCCCTTCTTATTCAGAAAGGGATTCATATGTTTATATAACTGTTGGTTAGAAACCTCCGGAATCTCCAAATGTAAATGTTGCAGACAATCCAGCTCTTACTGTTGAAAGTGGGAATGCTGTAGAGATTTTATATTTAGAAGTCATCTGTTCATAGAATACTCTTAAGTTTAAATTTTCAGAAACATTGTAATCTGCAGAAATCTTTACATTCATTAATTTCTGACCGCCTGTAACCTGAGAATCATCCAATAGTATATTTGTAATACTCGTTCTGCTATCACGTAATGAGAAGTCTCCTCTGATATTAAGATCACTTCCTTTTCCTTTTCCTCTTTTTCTTACGTCATTCACTCCTAATCTAAAGTTACGGATAATATAACCCACTCTTACCACATATTCTGTATTGGCATCTTCAGTAAGGGTCTGATTTAGTAATCCCAGCAATAACATTCTGTTTCTATTATACTGTATTCCGAACTGCATGTTATTTCTCATGGTAACATCCACACCAATCAATGGCGAGAATGACTCAACATATCCTACCTGAGAGAATGTAAATGGATTAATTCTGTCTCGGTTAGAATCAAAAAGACTACCACCAGTTGAAATTGCATTAAAATAATCTATACTTGACTGGATTCCTGTCGCTGTATAGGTTGCATTATAGCTATGTAATATATCAAACTTAGAAAACTGTCCATTGATAATAGGTACATTTCTTAACCCTGAATAGGTTACTTTCCAGTTTGGTATTGGTAATCCTGCTTTTTTAGCATCCCCAATCCCTTTGATAGATTTCCCTTCAACAGCTGCTCGGAATGCCGGTATTAAAACATAGGCGTTGGCAATACTATAACCATCCGTGAATCCTGCATTGTTTACGGTTGATATATCTCCAAGCTGTTGAGAAAGAGCTCTTGCGTTTTCCCGAATTGACTGATATACTGCTGCTCCATCTTTGAAGGATGTTTTCAAAAGTATTACTGAGTTCGAGTATGTAACAAGGTCATTGGCAAAAGTAAAATTAGGATTAGGAATTCTGGTTACTGGATCTACATAGTTGAATCCGGACTGTGAGAAATTCCTGTTATAATTATGCAATACACTAACATCTATTCTAAGGTCATTCATTGGTACGACCTGCAAATTGGCACGCAGTTCCCTGGTTGACATCCGCACATATGGATCTGTCATATATTGAGAATCACTTACCCAGCCATTCTCCATAACCGTTCTTCTGATGTCTGCCTGTGATCCAAATAAGAATCCAATACTTGGGCCTCCCAAAGTTTGCCCGTATCCATAATAATTAGGTGCAGAAAGTAGTCCTGGCAACACAGTTCCGTTATTCTCTGAATAATTAACATCCAGCTGTTTTAAAGAAGTAAGTAAAAATGCGGCACTTTGTAAAACAGTCAGTTTATTTTTAAACTTATAGTTTTTAAACTTATATCTTTTCTTTTCCCATTGTTGAGTATACACATTATTCAGCGAGTCAATTTCCTGTCTGCGTTTTTGAAGTTTTGTAGAAATATTTTTGAAATATTTAAACTGTCCAAAGAACTTAGGAAAATCAGCAGTTGCCGTTGCCTGAATAACATTTGTATTCTGACCTATTGAACCTAAACTTTCTGCTCTCTGGGTATCAGGATTAACAAAACTATACAAAGCTGTACTTCTTGCATTCCAGTTATAGGTAAATCCATATCCCAGTTCAGCATCAATAAAATCCAGATATGGTAAATACTGGAATGGGAGTTTATAGTTCAATTGTACCCTATGGTTATACAATACTGGTCTTCCCGATCTGAACACATTTCCAAAGATCGAAGAATTATCCATTGTATTCACATCTACGTTATCATTCAATGTTCTCGTTGCTGAGTTTATTTCCAGTTTTAACGATTTTGTAAAATTAAATCCTAAACCATATTGCCAACCAAAGTAGAAGTTTCTGTTTCTTATTGCCTGAGATTCATCATTGAAATTACCATTAAGAATAGCATCAACGCTTCTAAACTCCAGTTCATTATAATTCCTGTCGATTTCTGTCCTGAAAGAGAATCTTGTCGGAATTGGATTAATATTAAATTCTTTTACCCATCTCAGGTATTTTGTAGATTTTGCGGTATCACTGATCATCTTATTAAAAGGCTTGATCACCCACGGTTTGAAAGTATAATTATAATCTACATATCCTCTAAGATACTGTCTATAGTTTTTCTTAGTATAAATATCTCTGAAGAAGTCGTCATTATAAACCGCCGTAACTGAAAGGTTTTCTACATCGTAGAATTTAGGCTTCTTATTTGGATTAACCCTTTCCTTGTGCATATTAACAACTCCTAAACTTCTCTGCTGCGTATATGTTCTTGCCACTTTTTTCAGCTGTTCCCTGTTCGCTGCTTTCTTAAATTCAACGTCTGTATCTAAAGGATTATACTTTGGATCTTCGATCGTCTGTGAATAGGAATAGTTGACAGGAATCTTAACTCCAGTCTTTTCAGGAAGGAATTTATCTAAATTGACAGCTGTATTGATACTGAATGCAGACTGTGTCGACTGATTTCTTTCTGCCGGTTTAGAATCTATGTTCCCAAATCCAACAGACGTGTATGATGCATTGGCGTTCACTACAGCAAAATCACCAAGGTTAAAATTTAAACTTGCATTTCCGGCATATCCGCCTTTATTATCAATTTCAGAAAGTCGGATTTCATTGACCCACAATATCCGATCCAGGGGTGCACCAGTTTCACCTCTAGGTATACCATTTCTTATCCCAATTACTATAGTCGTAATATTCCCTAAACTTGGACGCCCTTTAATATATATATTCTTGAGTTTATCTGCTTCACCAAATACCGGATCTAAAATTCTTTTTGAAATATCATTAGGAGAACTTTTATCTCTTCTAATTTTAGCATCTACAAAATTTTGGATTTCTAAATCAACTTCATTCTCCGCTGGCCATATTTCCATTGGAGTAGTTGCGGTGCTTGGGGTTACCTTCAATGATGCTTCATATTCATAATAATTATCTGCAGCGTCACTTCCGAAACGAATAAAAAATTTGGTCTTTGGATCTATATCCGGAATAGGTGGTTTTCTTTTATCCGGATCTTCAGCATGTACAAAAAGCTTTAATCTTTTATACCTTCTCATGTCCAAAGTTGTATTCTTAAATACGCCTCTTGACTCAGTTTGTGGAAGCTGGTTAACTTTTAAATATAATGAACTTTCATTCTGTCTTTGGACACCAGCGTTTCCACTTAAAACCTGTCTATCAATTCCGGGAGGTAATACATAAGGAGGTGTATTTAAGGCATTTTCTTCAATATTAACACTTCCAATTTCTAAATTTTGAGGGTCTGGTACATTTACCGTCCCTTCTTCTATAATATCTGTTCCAGTTATTGCCGTATTTTTAGGATACTTTCTCCAGTCTGATCTTACTAAATCCATGGTTCCAAACCTCAGAGTAGAGGTCTGATCAAAACCTGTTAATAACATTCTTGCAAACCTCACATTGTTAAGAACTCCAGGATCATGATCTCCTGCATCTGTTACATATGAAGAAACTGGAATTCTAAATAAATACCATCTTACCGGTGAAGTCTGTCCATTTTGAAATTGAGCCTGAACAGTTTTTACATCAACAATATTATTTGTTCCTAAAGCTAAACTTGCCTGGTCTAACTTAATTTGATATTCATTATAGTTTTCACTTTGATCAAGGTTATAGTCTTTATTAATATCTTCAGCATCGGGAGTCTGAGAAGCTACTTCTAATGAGTTGCTTTGTGAGTTTCCTTCAGGTCCTCTGAAATATTTATATCTCTGTACCAATGACGAAGCCTGGCTTCCTGTAAACTTTGCCGACAAATAGAATACAAAATCATCCACTGCAGGGTCAGCAAGATTAGTAACAGGATTTGTAAATGTATTTCCAAATTTCATGGATTCCTGGTCTGAAGTGAGACCGTCATATCCGGCATCCTGTATTGTTCTTTCCTGCCCTTCGCTTGAGAAAGCATATAATATAGGAGGTTGTTTTGGCTGCACTCCCCAATTTGAATTAGTGGTAACAGATGGAGTTCCTGGTGTTGGCAATCCATTTTCATACTGCATAAATCCATCTTTTAAAACATCTTCGGAAACGTTTCCTAACTGAAGTAATAGCTTTGGATTAGCTCCTAAATTATTTCCATCTGCATATGGATCCATCATCCAGAATTCCACATATTCAATATTAGAATTTACAAAATTGGAAACAGTAATGGGTCTCATAAGACCAGCCCATCTCTGTTGAGTAGTTTCATTATTTGGATTGACATTATAAGGTCCTTTTTCCGTCGGATAGTAGGAAATGTCAAATGTGTTTGTAAAAGTTTGTTCACCTGCTACAAAATCTCTGTTATTGTAGATCTCTGAATATTGTACTCTTCTGGAAGCATGGTTAGAGACAGACTGAGGAGTAATACCAGCAGGAGCTCTTCCTCCAACACCCCAGAATCTAGGATCAATATTGTACCATGATAATAATCCCCTTCCGTAACCGTTTGTGAGATCATTGCCAGCTCCAGCACCTGAAAATACGCCTCCCGATTTCTCCGGTTTAGAAGCTAAACTCCAAGCAGCAGGTTCTTTTAATGATATCTTTGATGTGGTCTGTTCAAAATCATCAATATAGGATTGATCATTGGTTCCTTTATTTAATCCTGGCAATAAGTAGGCTCCTTCCATTTTAAAGTTTAAATTGGATGGAGCTTCGGTTTTCACCATTGGAATTTTATTTGTCAATCGAGTCAGGAAAGGAAGCTGATTATTATACATTAAATTTATCCCAGCCATCGTATTGTTAACGGCCTCCTGTCCATAATTTACCTTTTGGGTTAGTGGAGATTCGGAATAATTAACAACTGTAGCTCCTAAAATGAAATTTTCATTAAATCTTCTCTCTAGATTTAATCCTAAAAATCTTTTTCTTTGGGTATTAAAAGTCAATTGGTTCTCTAATGAAATATTAATTGCCTGTCCGGATTGTTTTACATTTTCATTGATAATCGTTACAGTACCCAGCATGTAGTCAACGGTATAATCTATCCCTTCTGTCAACTGTACTCCATTAGCAGAAACCTTTACCGAACCTTGTGGAACATTCACTGCGCCTAAAGAGATTCCTTGTCCTGCAGTTCCTTTATATCGTCCTTCAAGAGTATACCGCTTAGGAACATATGTTGCAAATTGCTTCTGTTGATTATAAATATCAGCTTGCACATATTGTGGATCACTCGTTCCAAGTACGCTAGCCATATAGCTACCAAAGGGTTGGGTTTTCGTAAAAATAATCTTTCCTGTTTCCGGTCTTATGGTAAGACCACTAACAAAGTCAAATATACCATCTCCTGTAGTTCCGCCACTGTTATTCTGAATATCTCCGTTCATGTTCAAACGGTCCCAATTCAATAGTTTTAGCAAGTTAGTACCTTGAACACTGGTACCAGGAAGATAGTTTACTTTACCTCCAGTTTTTGCATCTCTGTAAAGTACATTCAATATAAATCCATCCTGACTTACCTGTCCGGCATCTAAAGCATAGATATTCTTCATCATCAATGGCCACATCGGAGAAGTAATATCAACCCTTGTGGACCTTAGTGCTTTTGTAATTAATACAGGACTTTCTTCAGAAAATTCTCCGACTTTATACACTTTATTTGTACCATCCGTAAATGAATATGAAACTGCCAGAATCTGATTATCATTTAGCTTCTGATTTAATGAAATATATCCTAATTGTGGTTGAAGTGTATATTCACTGGTGTTTAGCCTTCTTGCTTTTTTATTAAAAAGAAAATGATCATTATTCACATATGCTTGCGACCCACCAGTTGCAATAGGAAGTGATTGCCCCTGTATCAGGTCTGCATAATTTACACCGGCATCCCGAGGTGTTGGACCCATTGTATTAGAAACGGCTTGATAGAGATTGTTATTAGCATTATCAGGCATTACTGCAGTTTTATCTCCCAAGTCTCTGATTCCAACTATACTTTTCTGAGCAGCCAGATTACTGTTTCCCTGGTCTAAAACCCAAACTTCTAATCTTGTTATATTGATTTTTGAATTGATCTGAGGGTAGTTTGCCAATGCTCTATCATAATTATCTAAGAAGTAGTGTCCTAAAAAGTAATGCTGATTGTCTTCATAATCTATCGCATCTATCTTAAAGGTGTTTACGGCTCCACCGCCCTGAACAACAATATTTCTTGCCTCTCCCTGCTGTTGGGAAAGCACGACTGTTCCAAAGGTTTTTCCTAACTGGAATTCGGTTTTCACCCCAAATAGTGATTGAGAACCTCGTATTAAGCTAGTAGAAAGTGGCATGTTTACGTTACCGAATTCCACTCTCTTGATGATTTTATCTTCTGAACCGGAAGCCGGTGAATTAACATCTCCTAATCCTTTCGTCTGCAAATCTTTCCAACTTCCTTTGGCCTGCCAGACCAGGTTCATTCTATTTTCGAATGCAAAGCCACTTTGGGTATCATAGTTGGCTTTCAACTGGAGATTCTCTCCTACTTTACCCAATAATCCTAATTGAATTCTCTGATTGATATCAAAGGTAAAGCTGGTTCTGTTTTGAGGTAAAATTAATGGATTGTCAATCTTCTGGTAAAGCCCTGCAAAATCGAAAGAAGCGAATCCCGTAGGGATTATTTCTATTTTATTACTTCCAAAAATAGTCTCGAAAAGCTTATTACGAATGGTCAATGCAGGAATTAATCCTTTTCTTTGTGCATCACTTTTATCTTTTCGGAAAAGTAGGTTGTATTTATCGGATTTATCTTTATAATAGGCTCTTGTCTGACTGGCCATCATGAATTCCTTATATTCCTCCGGAGACATCGCTGTCGGAGGCCCGGTCACTGTATTTCCAATTTTAGGATATACATAGTACATACCAGTTTTTACATCATAAAAGGCTTCAAACTGAGTAGGGTCAGCCAGTTCATAATCTTTCTTAATAATTGCCGTGTCACGTACCTGCTGTGCAAAAGTATTTACTGACATACATAAGAACGACAGGAACAGAAATATATTGAGATACTTATTATTTGCCACCAAATGTTAAAGGTTTTTTAAAATTTGTTTTACCAACTCTTCTATTGAAATACTTGGATTTTGTTTTATCATACGATCTGCAATCTTCTCGCTCATGCGTTTAGGAATTCCTAAAACTTCTAATGCAGATAACGATTCTTCCTTGATTTTATTATTCGCAAACGTAGAAATATTTTCTTCGAGGTTGTTGAATTTTTGGACCTTATCTTTCAAATCTACAATGATTCTTTCTGCTGTTTTAGTCCCAATTCCCTTCGCTTTTTGAATCAAAGCACTGTTGCTTGAAAGTATAGCCGAAGCAATCTCATCAAGGCTTAAAGTTGACAGTAAAATAAGCGCTGAAACAGCACCTACTCCATTAACACTTATTAACAAATTGAACATTTCTTTTTCTAAACGAGTGTTAAACCCGAATAGCAAATGTGCATCTTCACGGATAATCTGTTGAATAAAAAGAAAAGTTTCCTGATTGAGCGACAAAGTTTGTGACGTCATTAGACTAATACCTGTATAGTAACCAACTCCATTTACGTTGATTACTGCATAAGTTGGCGTAAGTTCTTGAACAATGCCTTGTAAAGAAAATATCATTATTAATTTTTAAAACTCCCAAATATAGTAATTTAAACTAATTAATGTTTTCATTTCACGCACGAATGATTTTTAACTTAATTTTTGAGGTGATATTCAAGCATTTGGTCTAAAAGTAAAAAACTTCAAAATTGAGAATACAATCACTATTTTTTAATTTGCACATCAATTTAGAAACTGGTTATTTTGGTATGTCTTACTATATTTTCACCACCACATTTCCAGCTGGAGTCCAATAGATACCCCTTGGGTTTTCCTTATTAATCTATTATTTAATAAAGACTCGCCGGTTATTCCTTTAAAACTCTCCGACCAATGGGCATAAGTTATAAATGGTCTAAAAACAGGTCTTGAATAATATCCATAATTCAAGGTAATCTGTGGTGAGAAAGTTACTTTCTGTAAACTTCCTTCCAATCCTGACCGATCACTTTTCATATAATCGTTACCGGCTTCTAATGCCAGATTAAAATATTTATTGATGTAGTACATATATCTGAATCCTACACTCATCCAATTTTTTGAAGCTTTATCAGTCATCATTATTTCATTCTGATCTAGATCTCCTGTACCGAAATTTCTGTACTGGTAGGTTAATGAAGCCTGAATTGCATGTCTGCGCTTATCATCATATACAAAATTGTTTATAATATCTAGAGATGAAGCTTTGTCAAGATCATATATTCTTTTACTATCCCTATACTCGCGTATTGTTTTTCCTGTGTATCCATTTTCCGTTATAGAGCTTCCTTTCCGAAATAATATAGTAGAAGTATGGGTTATATTTTTTTTGGAATAAGTGTACCAGGTTCCTAAAGCATATCCATTATGTTTTTGAGTGTTCATTAGCTTATTTTCGGTTTCAATACTGTATTGACCAAGAAAGTTTAGCTTTGAGAACTGAGATACAGGAACATCCAGATATCTTAGATCAGCTGCATAAGAATGGCTATTATTATTGCCATATTTAAATCTTATTAAGGCTAAATTTAAATTCCCCGCATTCTTTATCTGATAATTTTCTAGTCCCAATCCTATTTGCGAATTTTGTGCAGAATTGATCCAGAAATAGTCTAAAAGCTCTACGTTTCTACGATCATAATATCTTTTGCCTAACCAGATATTTGCATTTTTAACTACTTTATTTATTTTGCCATACAACTGTGCAGTTTCAGGAAACTGTTTATATCCATCACTTCCGAATGGGATGTACTTAGCCATCATGTAAGTAACTTCATACAGATTTACAGAATCTTTATTCCTGTATCGATAATTAAACTGCAGCTCTCCATAATGATTAGCCTCATTCCCCAATCGAAATTTATGCAGGTTTTCAGGCGTTACAAAATTAACCATCTGTCCGCCATCCGTTCCTCCTATTCCTGTTCTTATGTATCCATTTATACTAAATTCATGAGGATTTATCGCTTGTGAATGTACCTTGTTGTAGCTTAAAGAGCATATAAAAAATAAACTTATCAATGATTTGATATTCTTTGTGTTTTTTTTCATCATTCTACCTGATTAATACACATCCGAAAAGAATCAACTATTCATTAAATATCAGAATAAATATATCCCTAATTACTCAAAAAAAACAGCTATATTCTTTCAGGCAAAAAGATAAAATTATTGTTGAGAATCATTGAGAAATAATACCAGCCCACAATTAAAAGTCCGAATTTTTACTTAAAATTCATTCTTTAAAAATGCAGTGGCTTAGTCAGAAAGTTAAAAAGAAAAAGTAATCTATTTTAAAGTAATAGATTACGAAACTCAGATCATCCTTTTAATAATTTTTTCATTCTTTGTTTTTGTGTTTTTTATTTTATTTGTGTTTTTCATATGCAATATAACAATTTAATTATCTGTACATCAACAATCACAAAAAAAATCTCATTAAAAGAAAATCAATTAGTGAGACTTTCACATCATGATAGATAAACTTCATTCTCTTAATTCCAAAAAAAAGAGGTTAGAATTCCTAACCTCTTTTATATCATTTAAAATTTTCCAGCTAAAAGTTCGATTCAAATTTTCAGAAAATCACTTTCAAAAAGGATACTGTTATTTTTTTGCTTCTCTTTTCTGAGCATCCAGAACAGCTACTGTAGCAAGATTTACAATTTCATCCACACTTGAGCGCATTTGTAAAACATGTACTGGTTGCTTTAAACCCATAAGAATTGGACCAATTACCTGAGCAACTTTCATTCCTCTGATAATTTTATAGGATAGATTGGCACTTTCCAGATTAGGGAAAATAAATGTATTCGCAGGTGTTTCTCCTAACTTTGAGAATGGATAATCACTAAGGTGATCAGCATTCATTGCAAAATCAGGTTGAATTTCTCCATCAACGATCATTTTAGGATACTTTTCATGTAAAATACTTACAGCCTTTGCCACTTTCTTTGAAGTATCAGAAATCGCAGCAAAGTTTTCAAATCCAAGCATCGCAATCCTAGGTTCAATTGCAAAAGATTTTACAGTAATTTCAGCCATTTTAGCAATATTCACAAGATCTTCTGCTGTAGGATTATTATTAATAGAAGTATCTGCAAAAAAGATAGGCTTCTTCTCTGAAAGAATCATCATCATAGCCGCTACCTTATCTACTCCCTTTTCTTTTTCAATAATTTCTAAAACCGGGCGTAATACCGATGCATAGTTTTTAGAAAAACCAATAATAAGAGCATCTGTATCACCATGCTTCAACATAAGAGGGCCAAAATAATCTCTTTGACGAACATATCTTTTTGCTTTGTATTCGTTCATCCCTTTTCTCTGACGAAGCTTCCAAAGGGTATCTCTGTATTTTTTTCTGTTTTCCTCCTGATCATCATCACTTGGATCAATAATTGGAACATCAAGACTGATTCCGTAGCGTTCCATTTGCTCCTTGATATATTTCTTCTCCCCTAAAAGACTCGGATACGCAATTCCTTCCTCATAAAGAATCTGCGCAGCTTTAAGAACATTATATTCTTCTGCGTTTCCTAAAGTAACCCTTTTAGGATTTGATTTAGCACGGCTCTGCATCATTCTTACAAGCTTTTCATCTCTTCCCATTCTATCAAGAAGTTGATTTTCATACTCATCAAAATCAGCAATTGTTTTACCTGCAATGCCACTTTCTATTGCGGCTTTTGCCACCGCACTAGAAACTTTAGTAATTAATCTGTTATCAAATGGTTTTGGGATAAAATATTCTCTACCAAATTGAAGATTCTGAAGATTATATGCTAAAATTACAGCCTCTGGAACTGGTTCTTTGGCTAAATTGGCAATAGCATGAACAGCTGCCAACTTCATTTCTTCATTAATACCTCTTGCCTGAACATCTAAAGCTCCACGGAAAATATAAGGAAATCCCAATACATTATTAACCTGATTAGGATAATCACTTCTACCTGTAGCCATGATCACATCTTTACGTGTTTCAAAAGCAAGGTCATAATCAATCTCCGGATCTGGGTTTGCCAATGCAAAAACAATAGGATTTTCGTTCATACTACTCAACATTCCTGGAGTCATTACATTTCCTTTGGATAGTCCAACAAAAACATCAGATCCTTTCACAGCATCTTCCAGCGTTTCGATATCTGTCTGCGCAATAAAATCTAATTTTTCAGGAGTAAGATTTTCTCTTTTGTGATTAATAACCCCTTTACTATCACACATTAAGACATTTTCCTGTTTTAATCCTAAAGAAATATAGAGCTTGGTACAAGCAATAGCTGCTGCTCCCGCACCATTAACCACCATTTTCACTTCTTCGATCTTCTTATTTGCGATCTGCAAAGAGTTGATCAATGCAGCTGCAGAAATAATCGCAGTTCCATGCTGGTCATCATGCATTAAAGGAATATCCAGCTCCTCTTTTAACTTCTGTTCAATATAGAATGCTTCAGGAGCTTTTATATCTTCAAGGTTAATCCCACCAAAGGTTGGTGCAATCCCTTTTACAATCTGAATAAATTTATCAGGATCTTTCTCATTGATTTCAATATCAAAAACATTGATATCCGCAAAAATTTTAAATAAAAGACCTTTTCCTTCCATTACAGGTTTTGAAGCCTCCGGTCCAATGTCACCTAGTCCTAAAACAGCTGTACCATTTGAAATTACTGCTACAAGATTTCCTTTTCCTGTATAATCATAAACTGTCTCAGGCTTTTCATGAATCTCCATACAAGGAACGGCAACTCCCGGAGAATATGCTAAAGACAAATCTCGTTGAGAGGAATGCGGTTTTGAAGGGATAACTTCGATTTTTCCTTTAGGCTCAGCTTTATGATAATCTAATGCTGCTTGATTAAAGTTCTTTTCGTCGCGATGCGTTTTATTTGACATAGAATTTATTTTTAAAGTATATATTTAATGTGATAATCGACTAAACTTTCAATAGGTTTCTGTACAATTTTACCAACATTTAAATTAAGTTCTGCAGCTGCAGAACGAAGAGTCTCTTCATAATAATATGCGATAGAGCCAATAAAATTAATTTCGGCTTCTTTTGATTCTTCGTAAGGAAGAACCTGATATTCAAAGAAGTTTTTCATTTCTTCGAACACCATTTTCTGGAAGTAAGGATGATCCTTTCTTTCCACAACAAATTTATTGAAATTCGCTAAATATGCATTTGGTCTTGAGGTATGGTACATATTTTTTAATGCATCCTCAATTGTTAAATGATAAGTTTCCTCAAACTGGAAATGCAGATCTTCGGGAAGCTTTTGCATAAAGAACCTACGCACCAATTGCTTACCGATTGCACTTCCACTACCTTCATCTCCAATAAGGAATCCAAGGGACGGAAGTTTTATTTTTAAATTCTCACCATCAAAATAACAGGAATTAGAACCCGTTCCCAGAATACAGACAATAGCAGGTTTCCCGGTATAAGCAGCATATGCTGCAGCCATAAGGTCTTCTTTTGCTAAAACATCTGCTTTAGTAAAAAATTTGGCAAGTTCTCTTTCTATAGTGGCACAATTTTCTGGTATTCCACAACCTGAACCATAGAAAAATACTTTTGTTATAGAATTTCTGACAGCACTAAGGTTGATGTTCTTTTCAATTTCAGGTACGATAAGTTCTGCGGCAATATTGTTAGGATTAAAGCCAATAGTCTCCGTTTTCATGAAGATCTTTTTGAAATCGTCTAAAATCACCCAATCACATTTGGTAGAACCACCATCAACAATAGCAACCATATATTACATTTTAGTTTAAGGATGCTAAATTATGAATTTTATCTCTAAATAGCTTTACAAACAAGTCAGAAGCTAGTATGTATTACTAATGTTTTATATCATCTTTTTTTTCATTGAACTGTATCAGCCAATCCTGAATTTCATCTTCGAGATATGAAGTTTGTAATATCATTGCATTTATAAAATCATCTGGTATTTGTTTATCGTTGGAGTTTTCAAGATTCCAAAGTTCATCAGACATATTTTCATATTCAGAATAGACTCTTTTGAATCGGGAATTTTCTCTTTCAAGAGCTTCAATATTTTTCTGTTGGAGCTGGAATTTTCTGTATTTGTTTTGACTTTTCATACAAATATTATTATAAATTGGTTATAAAGTTCTGGAAAATGCTTTCAAACGTGCATTACAAGATAGAAAATACCATCAACACAACTAGTTGAAAATGAATTTATTATCAGGTGGTTTTTATATATTTCTAAAACTAAAATTAGAACTATTTTTGATTAAAAAAAAATATTTAACATCTTTTTTTACTGTTTAACATATAGTTATAAATTTGCACATCAGATAAATTCGATGAGAGAATTAATACTACGCCAGAAACAAATATTGCTCTTCATATTAGCAGGAGGACTTAGTGCTATTGTGGAAATAGGAAGTTTTAAAATCTTCAGTACCCACCTTCCTCATTTTTTGCAGTCAGAGACAAATTTCCATGGGATACATTATCCTTTAAGTAATATTTTCTCTACAAGCTGCGGGATCATAAGTAATTATTTTTTAAGTATCTGGTTTGTCTTTGAAAGAGGTAAACACTCTAAAAGAAAAGAATTTGCTTATTTTATGGTGGTCTCTTTCATCTCAACATTACTAAGCCTTAGCTTCTTTCAGATATTCTATAGGTTTATATTTAAAGACAATATCAATTTAATTTTTTATACCTTGAGCCCGGAAATACTCAGTAAGATTGCAGCGATTTTATTAGTTTCCATTCTTAACTATTCTGTCAAAAAGAAAATAATTTTTAATGGTTAACCTGTGGTAAAGATTTTAAATTATACATGGAGATTCTGGCTCCTGATATTAGCCTTTGTTTTAACGATTGTTTTTGGAATCCCTGTTTATATTTTATCCTTTAATAAAAAACATTACAAATACGCCTATAAATTTATCCGTTTCTGGTGCTATGGAATGTTTTATGGAATGGGACTGCGCTACGAACTCATCAACCTTACTGACAAAAAAATTGACCGTAACAGACAATACGTTGTTATCTCAAACCATACATCCATCATGGACATCATGCTTCCATGTATTTTATTTCCCAATCATCCACTTTGCTACGTAGGAAAAAAAGAATTGGTAAAGATTCCTATTTTCGGTACCATTTATAAAAGAGTATGTGTCATGGTAGACCGGGGGAGTGCAAGAAGCCGTGCTGATGTTTACAGAAGGTGTGCTGAAAAAATGGAGGAAGGAAACAGTATTGTTATTTTTCCGGAAGGTGGAGTACCTGACGACACTTCCATCATATTGGATGAATTCAAAGATGGAGCATTTACTTTATCTACTAAACATCAGTCTCCAATAGCAGTTTACACTTTTGTAGGTTTAAAAGAAATATTTCCATTTGATAATTCCAAAGGTCATCCTGGAAAAGTAAAAGTATATTTCAATGATGTTATGGAGCCATCGGTTTCACAAAAAGAGATGAAAAGTGAGGCTTTTAACGAAATAAAAAAAACCTTGTTAGAACGTTCTATTTAAAAGAAATAATTATATTTGTTTGCGAAATTTTTAACAAATTATGTCTAAAACAAATCAACCAACTAACTACCCGGCACTTTATACGCTTGTACTTGTATTCTTTTTCTGGGGTTTTATTGCTGCCGGCAATAGTATTTTTATCCCATTTTGTAAAAATTACTTCTCACTTGATCAATTTCAATCTCAATTAATAGATTTTGCTTTTTATACGGCCTATTTTCTAGGAGCGTTACTACTTTTTATATTTAGTACAATAAAAGGAACTGATATTATTGGTAAATGGGGTTATAAAAAAAGTATCGTTTACGGACTGCTCCTCTCCGCTATTGGTGCAGCCATTATGATTGTTGCCGTAAAAAGTAACGTATACTATGGAATGCTCGTTGGTCTTTTTGTAGTAGCATTAGGTTTTTCGATACAACAAACTGCGGCCAATCCTTTTGCTGTATTGTTGGGAGACCCTAAAACAGGTGCCAGCAGACAAAATCTGGCAGGGGGAATTAATTCCTTTGGAACATCCATCGGACCAATTATCGTCGGGCTCGCTCTTTTTGGAACAACAGCCACCGTAGATGATGATCAAATAAAGCATCTTGCTCTTGATAAAGTAATTTTACTATATACCGCTGTTGGTGCTCTATTCCTGATTGCTGCAGGTATTTTTTATTTTTCAAAGAAATTACCAGACGGTATCTCTACTGAACCTATGGAAAAAGCTGGAAAAGCCAGAAAAACTTTAATTGTAATGACAATTCTTGTAGTTCTGCTCTTTATTCCAGTATTTGGAAGTTACAATTCAGATGAAGCAAAAATTGTTGAAAAATTCAACAACCAGATAACGGCATTAGATAATAGTCTAAAAAAAGAAACAGATGCTGTAAAAATCACAGATTTAAAACAACAAATTGTAGATAAAAAAGTTGAACTTGAAACAGTAAAACATCCTTTAGAGAAAAAAAGAATGATGTATCTGGGAGGAGCTTTACTGGTAGTCGTTATTTCTCTTTTATTCGCGAATACAAATTCGAAAAAAAATCCAGAAGGATGGGGAGCTATGAAGTACCCACAATTGGTTTTAGGAATGATCGCTATCCTTTCCTATGTTGGTGTTGAAGTAGCCATAGGAAGTAATTTAGGTGAACTATTAAGCCTTCCGGAATTCGGCGGACATCAATCTTCAGATCTGGCACCCTACATCTCTATGTATTGGGGAAGTTTAATGATTGGAAGATGGACAGGTGCAATTACTGTATTTAATTTGAGCAAGAGACAACAAACAATTGCTACTGTGATTGTTCCTTTTATTGCATTCCTTGTAATTATAGGCATCAACACAATTGCTCAAAAAGACATGTCACATCTTTATTTCTATGCCATTTGTATCGTGATTCAGATCATCTTATTCTTAATTAGCAAAAATAAACCAGCCTTAACGTTGATCATTTTTGGAATATTTGGAGTTACAGCGATGATCATAGGATTATTAACCACAGGAAATGTTGCCATTTACGCATTCCTTTCAGGAGGTTTAGCATGTAGTATCATGTGGCCATCTATTTTCACTTTAGCAATTACAGGCTTAGGCAAATATACTGCTCAAGGATCAGCGTTCTTGGTAATGATGATTTTAGGAGGTGGTATTATTCCTCCTTTACAAGGAAAGCTTTCTGATATTATCGGTATTCACAGTTCTTATTTCATTCCTGTACTGTGCTTTGCATATATTACATTATTTGCTTATTTAGCTAAAAAAACATTATCTAAGCAAGGAATTAACGTGGACATTTTAGAATCAGAAGGTGCGCACTAATAATTTAAAAATATATAAGAAAAAAAGATTTTGGGCGGGTATATTACTTGCCCAATCTCTTTTGTTTTTTCTTTTTTCAAAATCGAAAATAATTATTTCCATTTTCGAAAAGTTTTTTGAATTTCAAAAGGCATTTCATCAGATTATCTTCTCATGGATTCCTTTTTCGTTTGGTGATCTTTTTTATGTCTTATCAGGCATTATCGCCGCTTACTTGATCTATCAATGCTTTAGAAAGAAAAAAAGGAATAATGCTATCTTAAAACTCCTATTGATCATTAATCTCTTTTATTTTTCATATCAGGTTTCTTGGGGAATGCTCTATTTTCAAACTCCGATCATAAAGAAATTAAAGAGTCAGGAAAAACCAAATGTAATAAAAGCTAAAAAATTAGCTCTTAGATATCTTGAAAAATGTAAAACCACCCGAACACAGGTTTCTGAAGATAAAAATGGAATCTTTTTAGCCCGTGACTTAAAAAAAATTCAAGAAGAAATTATTTTACAACAACTAAAACTTCCAAAATATATTTCTGATAAAAAAGGAACCCAAATTAATTCATTTAAATCCAGCTTATTTAGAAATGTAATGAACTATAGTGGGATTTTAGGATATTACAACCCTTTTACGGCAGAAGCTCAATACAATTCAATGTTACCGTCTTCATTTATCCCTTTTACATTGGCTCACGAAAGCTCGCATCAATTGGGATTCGCAAGGGAGCAGGAAGCTAACTTTATAGCTTATTTAGTAGGTGTAAATTCCAAAAACCTGGAACTAAGATATAGCACTGAATATTTTACGTTAAAAAGCCTTTTAAGATTCATTATTGAAGAAGACCCAAACTTCGTAAAATCGATATTAAACCATTATTCTAAAGGAATGAAAAGAGACCAGTTATATGAAAGGAGTTTCATTTTAAAACATCAGGGATGGCTGGATGATTTCTTTGGTATTACCAACAATCTTTTTCTACAAAGTAATCAACAGGAAGGTTCTGTCACATACTCCTATTTCATTGATCTACTGCTGAATTATGAACAATAAAAAAGAATCGTATCAGGCGATACGATTCTAAAAACACAAATGATGAAAAAAAATTTATTACCTTGACTTGTTCCCTCATTCAAGGCGATGTAAAAGTACAATAATATTTATAAAAACAAAAACATTTTTGCCCTTTTGTAAAACTTTATGAAAACTTTATGATTTTTTAAGTTTACTTGAGTTTACTATGAAATTATAGTATTTGTAGTATTTTTTTTAATTAAATATAAAAAATTTATCAACAAGCTTATTTGAATTAAAAAATCACATAAAATCAAGATATTTTTTAATTTCTATTTTTTAGCAATTTCAAATAACTCTACTTTTCGATGGTAGGAATTTCTACATAGCTATCCGTATACCACTTTACTTCCAACGGCTCTTTAGCATCATCTATGGTTTCGTCACTTACATCTTTTCCCGATCCATAATTAATCTGATATGCAGATGTTTTATTAATTCCCAGCAATATTATAAGACGGCTTCCTTTTGGTATCTTTTTACTGACAAACATCGAATTAATAACAGGAATAGTTTCTACTTTACCCGGATTCAGGAGCTTTCTCTTTTCTCTATCTTCAGCATAGCTTGCTCTTCCCAGAAAATCCGATAGAAAGAAAATTTTATTGTCTGGTTTTACCTGAAATAAAGAGATCGTGATATCCATATCTTTTTTATTTATAGCTGCTTTTAACTGTGCATTAAAGGCTCCACTAATTATAATATCTCTATCTAATATTTCTGTTTCGTATACAAGAGAATTATTAATGTTCAGACTATCCTGTTTACTGACCTTAAAATACACATCTTTATCATCTCTCATTTTAAAATCAATAGTTTGCTTTACAAAATCTCCTTTTGTTGGCTTTTCTTTCGTTAAACTTAATTTTTCATCTTTCTTTTTTGCGAGATAAAATTTCAGTTTACTGTTATGTGTTTTTTCCAATACCGGAACATGGAGCCACTCATTTGTGTCCATAATCTGAACATTTATTTTATCTTTTAACAATTCTGGTTTCACACCATCCTTTAAAATATAATCAAACCAAGAAAAGGCTAAATCACTTATGTTTATTCGTGCTACAGCATCCAGGTTATAGCCTCTTAGCTCATTGATCCCATAACTTTGAGCACCTCCATGATCATATGGACCCATCACTAAATAATGATTTGAATCCTTATTATATTTATAATACTCCTTAAAGTAATACATAGCACCAAGCTGGTCATCATCATAAAAACCTGTAGTCGTAAGAACAGGAATATTTATTTTCGAAAAATCGTTTTTATAAGGAACCATATTCTTCCAAAATTCATCATAGCTTGGATGATCTAACCATCTTTGAAAGATTTTATCTTTTTGCCCTTTTACAGAGTTAAGGGTTCTAAACGATTTTCCGCTTTTATACCATGACTTATTTATCGAATCCCATTTAGTGAAATTCTTAAAATCAGATTCATCTGTTAAGTTATTATTTGTTACGTAAGATATCCATTGCAGCATATAGCTCATAAATACATTGTTCGTCATAGGATAATCTATGCCAATACCTACAGAAACCTGGGGAACGATTGTTTTCAAAGCGGGATGAAGTTTCTTCACAGCTCCCCACTGGCTAAACCCTAAGTAGCTTCCACCTATCATTCCAACCTTGCCATTACACCAAGGCTGCTTACTGATCCAATCGATCACGTCATAAAGATCCTGTGATTCATGTTCAAATGGCTCTATATCGTCCTTACTATCCCTCTTACCTCTTGTGTTTACTACAACGCCAATATAGTTATATGCTACAGCTCTTTTTCCTAAAGCATAATCATATTTTCCAGCATAAATATTATTTGTCAGAATAACAGGCAAAGATTGTTCGCTCCCTTTTCTGCGCGTAATTATCAAGGTTACATTTCCTCCAGTTCGTGTTTTAAGATCAAATGATTCTACATTATACCTTTCTTTATCTTTCAAAAGCAGTAATTCAGTCACTTTTGATTGAATCCCGGAAGAAACCTTATAATCCAAATAGCTTACAGCCAACCCTATTCCTAAAGCATTTGTTAGACTGTCTGTTTTCAATGAAGCCAGTGATTTCTTTAATTTATTTTTCTGAAATGGCATATCTTCGTTAAAAACCTCTGCTATTCGAAATGAATATTTTTCAGGAAGTGTGGCATATTTAATATTAAAAGCCTTCTCTACGGCTTTTGGAAAAGTCATTTTTTCATTTTTCTCTATATCCTTAGCTGAAGCATATATTTCATAATTAATAAATTTAGTACACGCGCTTTTAGGGTTTGCAAAAGCTATTCTATATTTCTCAATCGTAGTAATGGATTTTTTAAAACGCCCGGCTAAAATTTCCAGTTTAAATAGTTTCTCTATGGAATCCAATTTCTTGGCTCTCTCATATTTCCCCACAATTCCAGATGCAATATTTGAAATACTTTTTTCTAAAATTGCCGAATCAGATGCAGCAGTTTTAGGAAAGTATATTTTTTGTGCCGACAGTATATTTATAAAAAATAATACAGTGATTATAAGTTTAATTTTCATTTTAAATCAGATTATAAAAATTATTTATTAGAAGCTCAATAACGTTCTATACTATCCCAAAATTAACAAAGAAAAAAGAAAATATAGCCCTAGATGATTGACATTAACAAAAGTAATATTATTTCATACAAACTTGATTAATCTTATGTAAATTAGCAATAAGTATATAATTATCAGAAACTTATAAAACAACCCTGTATATCAACTGTGAAAAAAACCTAATAAGTCCCATAAAAATGAAAAACCATTTGCTTTTTTAAAACATCTTTGTATTTTAGATAAAAATATTAACATGACCTTAGATAAACTAATTAGCTACTTGAAACTAGACAAACAGGAGTTTCTTTTCCAATTCAATTCACACCCTAACTACCCATCTGCATTAGCTTTTAGCGATACTCTTAACTTTTTGGGCGTAAAAAATGATGCTTACGAATTGGATAAGGAATATTGGGATGAACTTCCCGAAGAATTCATTGCAATAGTCGACAATTCTTTCTCTTTAGTTAAGAAAACGGGAGCTCAATATTCTATTTATTCTGATAAGTCTAAAACTTTAAATAAAGAAGAGCTTTATAAAAATGCAACTGATTTCGTTTTACTATTTGAAAAAACCGTGAATGCGGAACAGAAGATATCTAATTACAAACCTTTCATATATGCAATTTTAGGAACAATTCTTCTTTACTCTATTATAAATTATTCATGGTACACGATCCTATTCAATTTATTGTCTGTAGTTGGAGTTTATATTTCTTTAGAAATTTTTAATCAGAAATTTGGAAACACTTCAGCTGTTATAGGAAGTATATGTGGTGATACCGCTGCAAATCAAACCATCAATTCATGTAATAAAATTATTAATGAAGATAAAACAAGTATTCTAGGGCTGAAATTTTCTGATTTCTCACTAATCTATTTCATAGGAATTGCTGTATTAGGACTGTTCTTACCCGCTACAGGTTATGTAATAAAAGGTTTCACAATCGTTTCATTGATTGCCATAGGTTATTCTGTCTATATACAAGCTTTCGTCGAAAAAACATTTTGTCGTGTATGCCTTCTGATCATTTCAATCTTAATAGCACAGCTCATTATAACATTAGCCTTTTTTGAAAACTTCTATTTCAATACAAACATTGCTATATTAAGCTTATTATTATGGGGAATCATCTTCTTCGCAGTTTCTTATTTCAATACTATTCTTACAGATAAGGAAAGTCTTCAAAAATCAAATGCTAAAAACTTGAGATTTAAAAGAAATTATGACCTATTCAAAAGGGAGCTTGTTCAAAATGAAAGAATTACTTTTACTGACAGCCAAACTTTTTCATTGGGAAATAAAGATGCTAAACTTCGTATTTCCGTTGTTTCAAATCCATATTGTGGCTTTTGTAAGGGTGCTCATGAGATCCTGGAAGATTTGTTAAAAAAATACCCTAATGAACTTTCTGCACAACTACGATTTAATTATTTTTCAGAAAAATCAAATGAAAAATCTACAGGTCTTCTATCAGATTTCACAAATATTTATAAAAATAAACATGAAAGTGAGTTTTTAAAAGCAATTGAAACCTGGTTTGAAAATAAAGATGAAAAGCAAATCAGAGAAATAGCGGGATCAAACGGTCAGTTAGAAGATCTTAACCCCCTTAATTTAATGTCACTAGAAAATGCAGATGCTGGATTAAACTTTACTCCAATCTTTATCATTAACGGATTCCAATTTCCTGATAAATATGACCGCGAAGACATTCATTATTTTATTGATGAATTAATTGAAGATGAAGAAATTTAAAATAGTTACAATAATTTAACAGAATTCACTAATTTAGGAAAAAAATTAAAGTACCCCTGAAAACCACAGAAAGCTAAAGGTATCAAAACTATTGCCATGGAAAATTTAAAAAAACTTTCACATCAGAACTTTAGAAGTGTAAGTAGCGGTCTGATAACAGGTCCGCTTCTTAAGACAGCAGCTCTATGTCATACCTATTGTCCTGTAGAGATTTATAATATTTTACCAGCAAGATACTTAATCATTGATGATAGTTGTGGGCTTTAATGAAAGTCGATATTAAAAAATATTAATAAAGAATGTCGTCTATTTGACGACATTTTTAAATGATTATAAATTTTGAAGAAATTTCCTTTTTACAGGCAGCCGGATGCCAAAGATTGTGGCCCTACATGTCTTAGAATAGTTAGTAAACATTATGGTAAGAGTATATCATTACAGCAAATACGCAGTCTTTCAGAAACAACTCGTGAAGGGAGTAGTTTGCTTGGGCTAAGCGATGCTGCTGAAGACTTAGGATTCCGTTCATTAGGAGTCCAGGTCGATTTCAATACACTTGCTGAAGAAGTTCCTTTTCCATGCATCGTGCATTGGAACAAAAATCACTTTGTGGTTGTTTACAAGATCGACAAGAATAATAAGGTTTTCATCTCGGATCCCAGTTATGGATTAATAACCTACAGCAGAGATGAATTTATAAAATTATGGATAGGTGAAAATGCCACTGAAAAGACAGAAGAGGGAATTGTTCTTATCCTAGAAACTACTCCTGCTTTCTTTCAGACGGAATTTGATGATAAAGAAAGTAAGGCAAGCTTTTCTTTTCTCTCTAAATATCTATTAAAATATAAATCACTGGTCATTCAACTGGCAGTAGGACTTTTAGCAGGAAGTTTACTATCCCTCATATTTCCTTTCCTTACTCAAAGTATTGTAGATGTCGGAATCCAAAACCAGGATTTACATTTCATTTATCTTGTCTTACTGGCTCAGATAATGCTTTTCCTTGGAAGGATGGGTATTGAAGTCATTCGAAGCTGGATTTTACTTCATCTTTCGGCAAGGATTAACATTTCTATTATCTCCGATTTTTTCATCAAGCTTATGAAACTTCCTATCAGTTTCTTTGATACAAGAATGACGGGTGATATCATGCAGAGAATTAATGATCATCATAGAATTGAACAACTTCTTACCAATTCCTCTCTGAATACATTATTCTCACTTGTTAATTTAATTATTTTCAGTATCGTACTGTTAATGTATGATTACAGATTATTTATTGTTTATTTAGTAGGTGCTATTTTATATATCGGATGGATCACTTTCTTTTTAGCAAAAAGAAAAGAGCTTGACTATAAAAGATTTTCCCAAGTTTCCCAGGAGCAGAGCAAAGTAATTGAATTAATCAACGGAATGCAGGAAATAAAAATGCATAATGCTGAAAAGCAAAAACGTTGGGACTGGGAATTTTTGCAGGTTAAATTGTTTAAAATCAGGATTAAATCATTATCATTAGAACAATGGCAATCTGTTGGGGGTAATTTCATTAATCAGATGAAGGACATTCTCGTAAGTTTCCTTTCCGCTAAATTAGTTTTAGATGGAAATCTAACTCTGGGTATGATGCTTTCAGTACAATACATTATAGGACAACTGAACAGCCCTTTGTTACAGCTTATTGATTTTATTAAACAAACTCAGGATGCTAAAATCTCACTTGAAAGATTAGGGGAAATACACGATAAAGATGATGAAGAAAACAAAGATGAACAGTATGTTTCTGAGCTTCCAGAAAAAGACATAGAAATTGAGGATCTTTCTTTCAGATATATAGGTTCTGATGTTAATGTTTTTGAAAGTTTAAGTCTAAGTATTCCCTATCAAAAAACCACTGCTATTGTTGGAGCCAGTGGAAGTGGTAAAACAACTTTACTAAAGCTTTTAATGAAGTTTTATGAACCCAATAAAGGTGATATTAAAATCGGAAGTACCAAACTGAAAAATGTTTCACCAAGGTTCTGGAGAGATCATTGTGGTGTGGTAATGCAGGAAGGATATGTATTCAATGATACTATTGCGAACAATATCGCCATAGGAGAAGATTATGTAGACAAACAAAAACTACGAAAGGCAGTAGAAATTGCGAATATAAAAGATTTTATTGAAGAGCTTCCGTTAAGCTACAATACTAAAATAGGAAACGAAGGTGTTGGTGTAAGTGGTGGACAAAAACAAAGACTCTTTATAGCAAGAGCGGTCTATAAATCACCGGAGTACATCTTCTTTGACGAAGCCACTTCTGCTTTGGATGCAAACAATGAAAAAGTTATTATGGAAAATCTGGAACAGTTTTTCAAAGGAAAAACAGCAATTGTTATTGCACACAGACTTTCCACAGTGAAACATGCCGATAAAATCATTGTCCTTGATAAAGGAAAAGTAGTGGAAGAAGGAAATCATGCGGAATTAGTGGCGCTAAGAGGTGAGTATTACAGACTTGTAAAAAATCAACTGGAGCTTGGAAGTTAATTTATTTTTTTCATTAACTTCACTATACTAATCATAAAAAATATTCATTATGAAAGATTTAAAGAAAATCAAAAGACAAAACTTAAAAGAAATTCAAGGTGCAGGACCAATTCCAGCTTATCCTTGTAACTGTTTTTGTATCATCGGAGTCAACAAGGTATGGAATGCTTGCAATCAATACTGTCCGGGAGGAGAAGTAATTCCAGGTGTTGAGATGGGTAATGACCCAAAATGTGATTACAAACTACCTTTATAATAATTTAATTATTTAGAGATTAGCCAAAATCCTCAAATTGAGGATTTTTATTTTCAATTGTTTATTCTTGTATGGAAAAAGAAATTTTAGATAATATAGAACTTCGTTCAGAAAGTGTTCAGGATATTCTTACACGGCCGCCCCATTGGATGATTCGCTGGGGAAATACCATTATATTTATTATACTGATCCTCATTTTAATTATGAGCTATATAATAAAGTATCCCGAATTTGTATCAGCACCAATTGTTGTTACATCACAAAATCCGCCTGAAAAGCTTGAAGCAAGGACGAATTCCAAAATCGAAAAAATCTTTATTAAAGATCACCAGGAGGTTAAAAAAAATGATGTTCTTATGGTTATGCAGTCTGCAGCCAATTATAAGGATGTCCTGGAATTAAAAAAAATTATAGATTCCTTAGCCCCTAATCAGCTTTCTTCTTTCCCTATCAATGAGACTTCACATTTCAAACTTGGAGAGCTGCAAGGTGATTACAATAATTTTGCTAAAGCATTCCAGGATCAGGATCTTTTTACAAGGCTTCAACCTTACGCACCCGAGAACCTGGCAACCAATCAGAGTATTTCTGAGTATAGAGTAAGAATTGCTACTACAAAACAACAAAAAAGCCTGGAGCAGGCAAAATATGAGCTTACAAAGAAAAGTTATCAAAGATCTCAGGATCTTTTCACTCAAGGAGTAATTGCATCCGTAGAACTTGAAGGTGAAAAAATAAAATATCTTCAGGCTCAGCAAAATCTGGAAAATATAACCATCTCATTATCACAGATGGAAGAAGCCATTTCCAATCTAAATAAAACAAAAAGCGGAACTGCCATTAATACTGAAAAAGATAAAATCAATTATTCTTCACAGAGTTTACAGTTATTTGAACAATTAAGAAAGTCCCTGAAACAGTGGGAGCAGAATTTCCTGGTTATTTCCTCAACAGATGGTATTGCTAGCTTTCAGCAGTTTTTCGGAGAGAATCAGTTCGTAAAAACAGGTGATGCTATTCTATCTATACTTCCTAAAAATAAAGATAAACTGGTAGGAAGAATGTACGTTCCTCCTATTAACTCAGGTAAAATTACTCCAGGGGAAAAAGTATTGATCAAATTAGATAATTACCGTTTCCAGGAGTATGGTATTGTAGAAGGTAAAGTTCAAAATATCTCTCTTTCTACTGATGACAAAGGCAATTACTATGTAGATGTAGTGCTACCTAAAGGCTTGAAAACTTCTTATAACAGAACACTTACTTTCGATAAAGAACTTAAAGGTAACGCAGATATTGTAACTCAGGATCTAAGACTTATAGAGAGGTTCTTCTACCAGATCAGAAAGCTACTTGGATATCAAAGTTAATAATCTTTAAAATATACAGGCCCACAATAAATTATTGTGGGCCTTTCTTATGCAAAAATAAATAGACTTCAATTTATAATTATAATTACCTTTCTCGTTATGAAAGCTCAAGGAATATGACTTCAAATATAAATTAACAGGAATCCATACTCCATTTTCTAACTTTTGAAATTGGCTCGTTTTTTATACTCAGAAAAACCTTGGATACAGAGAATAAAAAAAGGAAAAGTAATCAGATTACCTTTCCTTTTTAGTAGCGAAGACGGGAATTGAACCCGTGACCTCAGGGTTATGAATCCTGCGCTCTAACCAACTGAGCTACCTCGCCTTTTTGGTGGTGCAAATATATAAAATATTTCTATACCTCCAAAATTATTTTAGCTTAAAAAGCTCCAAAACATCGGCAACATGATCTGGTTTATTGATTATCTTATTGTTAGCATCTAAAATAAAATAAGTCGGTGTTGCATGAATATTATAGGTTTCACTATAACTACTATTCCATCCTCTCAACTCAGAGTCATTGATCCAAGGAAAAGCTGCAATTCTCTTAGAATAAGAATCTTTATCAATATCCAATGAAAGTCCTATTATTTGTATATTTTTCGCTTTAAGATCATTATACTTTTCTAAAAGTTTAGGCAACTCGGTCTCACAGTGAGAGCAAGTAGATGACCAGAACACAACAATCTTCTTATCAGCTTTCACATCATAGATCGACTTCGCTGTTGTATTAACAGGAGACTGGAACTTATAGTTAGGAAAAGAAGCACCTATCTGTACATTAGCATTCGATTTAAGCGTTGATGCTAATCTGTCTGTAATTGTACATTTTAGATTCTGGGCTTGATCAAGATACTTTTTCTTTAGGTCTGCCATCTCATAAACATCAAAAATGTCTATTAATTCAGATAGTACAGTTTGGCCCCGTGGCGTTTCTACTTTTAACTGGTTTAACAATTTATCAACAGAGCCTCCGACGTTAGTATTCCCCCCAGAATTAAGATAAGCCACTAATACGGGTCTCAATAATGATGAAGTTTCAAGCATATCATTAGACTTATCAATAAAGTTTATTATATCATCCTGAGAAACTTTTTTAGAAGGATCATTGCCTAAAAACTTAGCGTAATTGGTATTATAGTAATAAATAAATGGGTGGTCTGTTTGATTCACTTCAATACCCTCACCAGATAAACGATTGATTTCAGTTTTCAAAGCTTTACCAAAATCAGTACTATCTTTATAATACTCTTTAATCTGAGCTAATGCAGGCAATATTAATTCCTTTTTTTGAGAACCTTCCTGTTGTTTGCTCATTAAACTATTGGATTCATCCTGATAAATGACATCCTTAATTTTATTGCTTTGAGTATCCAGTTTGATACTTACATTCTTATTCTCAGAAATGAAATTAAATGTATTGTTACTATTAGGAAAATACATTTTCATCATTCCCACATAGTTCTGGGGATATTTAAAAGTCCATACATTATTTTTACTTTGTTCTTTTGTAAAAACAATATCTTTAGAACCATTTAATGTATATAGAATTGCATCTTGATCTTTAAAATCAGCTGGTGCCTGAACAGTTACCGTAAATTGAGCCTGTAAAGAAAAAGCAGATAAAACTGCTGATAATACAAAAATCTTTTTCATAATGTAAAAATAAAAAAACTCACCGATTAATCAGTGAGTTTTAAGTATTTTAATAAAATTTTTATATTTTCTGGTTTTTGTACTTTTTGGTGAAAAATACAATAAGTAAGACTGCTATTATTGACAACGCATATACATACATATCAATTGGAGCAGCTCCCGGACCTACACTCCCACCACCATCACCTGGTTGTGGAGGCTGCCCTCCTCCTGGACCTGAACTTCCTTGTGCATTGACCAAGAAAACAGCAAAAAGGAAAAGACCATATATTAATTTATTCAAAGCTTTCATATATTTTATTTTAAGATTTTAGTGTTAACAGTTTCTCCCTTATCTGAAACAATTTTTACAACATAAGAATTTTTAATAGAATTATTTAATTCAATTACAAAATCTGTAGAAGTATTTACTGCCTTTTTAGAGATAACCAGCTTACCACTCATATCATAAACTTCAATATCTGCTTTTTTCCAATCCGGATCAAATCTTACAATATAGTTTGTAATATCCGGATTATAAACTACTTTAGTTCTTGAAGGCTTAACCACAGATGCTTCACCTGCAACAATTCTAGCAGAAGATTCATTTGGTGCCCCATAATATAGACTATATTCTGTTCCAGTAGCAGGAATAACATCTCCTTGTTTTGCTTCTGTTACTGCTCCGTTTGGAGCTTTATAATAGAAACCAACACCTGAAGACAATTGGTGTGTACCATTGCTTACTAGTTCAGCATTTTCTCTAATTTCAAATTTAAAAGATTTTATTTTGTTGCTATAAGTAGCTAACATAACATTTTTCCCTTTAAAATTGTTTTCATTAGCCTCATTGATATATAACCAATACTTTGCAGTGTAGTTATTGTCATAACCTCCGTTGGTGCTTTCTTCGAAAGTACCTACAACGTCAGCTGTTGAAGCTGTATATTGAGTTCTAGCAGTTGCAGAATTTCCTGTAGTTGCATTAGGATAAACTACATAATAAGTTTTTCCAATTTCAGCACCATTAGCATCAAGAGCTATAATTCCCAATTGCTTTACAGTTCCTTGTGAACTACTTGCTGCATTTCTGCTTGCATTAACATTATAATTTGTATTTGCATCTCTACTATAGTAATTAAATCTTCTCAAATTAGAAAAATTTAAAACATCTGTATTACTATTGTTGTTAAGCTTAATAGCAAATGCCCCTAAAGGTCTTACCAACATATAATCAACATCTCCAGTTGGAACACCAGCACTGAATGTGATTGCTTTATATGATGTGGAGCTACTACCATTTGCGTTTGTTATAACTCCTGAAACATCAAGTCTTACCCCATAGATATTGCTAAGATTGACACCGTCACCATTTGCTGCCGGTTCATTATATGCAATTTTAGATAAGTCAAGATTGGTAAGGAATGGATTAGCATACTGATACCAGTTTTTACCATAATTACCAGTCCAAGCTGTTCCACCTGCAGCTATTTCGAAACCATCCTGAATGTAGGTGTTGTATTTTTCTTTGTAATCATTCAAACTAGAACCATTTGCTCCAAAATTGACTGTACCTGCGTTTTGTAAAGTTACACTCACTTGTGAAGCATCTACATCACTTAGTGGACGTCCTTTTACAGTACGTGTTACACTGCTTACATCAAGTCCATTCCCTCCAAGAATCCAATAAGCATATGCATAAGCAGCATCTGCAAATTTATAGATTCCATTTATGTTAGGTAAATGATGCCACTCTGCTCTGGTATTATCCCAGTGAAGTATTCCGTTTTTGGAATTTCTCACTCCATTAAACGTTTTTCCTAATTCAGCACTAAGAGTAGCAGGGGTTTTCATAAAGAAAGGCATACCAACTTGTTGGTAATCACCATGACGGATCTGTCTGAATTCTTGATCGACAATTCCTGTAATATTCGCTTGGGGAATACCTGTAACGAATAACTGTCCGTAAGTATAAACGGGAGTAGATGCAGAACTGTTTGTATTTACAGATGCATAAGCAGTAGGTTCATTAAGCTTGTTAATAAAATTACCACCACCATTGGTTTCTGTTTTGTCTGCATTTGAAGCATCAATAGTTTTGATAAGGTCTGTTGCTGTACCAGCAACCATAAAATTTCCATGGTTCTCAATAGTACCATTACCTTTCATTTGTAAACCTCCACCACTATAAACTAGTGTGCCCTTACTTACATACATATTAGCATTAGCGTCTACGTGACATAATATCTGCGCCTGAACAGAATAACTAATTGCTAAAAGACCTATAGCAAATAAACTTTTTCTCATTGTATAAATTATTTGTGTGTGTTATAATACAATCTCACCCGCAAAGGTATGATTTTTTTCATAACAAAAAAATTATTTTGATTATTTAATAATAATATTATCTTCCGTTAATATTATTTTTTTCTCTTCACCTATTGCAAACATATGGTCTTCCAATACTTTTTCGGTTGTTCCCCTAAGTCCTCTGGCTCCCAATCCTTTGTCCAAAGTTTCATCTACAATTTTTTCAATAGCACCATCAGTGAATACCAATTCCGTGCCATCCATTTTAAAGAGCTCTACAAACTGGTTTACAATTGAGTTTTTCGGTTCCTTCATAATGCGTACCATTGTTTCTTTGGTAAGTTTATCAAGATACGTTATGATTGGAAATCTTCCCAAAAGTTCGGGAATTAATCCGAAAGAACGTAGATCAATTGCATTAATATTTGTTAATACATATTCATCTTCATCCACGTTGTTTATTTTTTCGGAGCTGAAACCTATCGCCTGTTTGTTCATTCTCCTTTCAATAATTTCTTTAATACCATCAAAGGCTCCACCAGCAATAAATAATATATTTTGTGTGTTTACCTGGATGTATTTCTGATCCGGATGTTTTCTACCTCCCTGAGGTGGAACATTTACAATACTTCCTTCTAATAGCTTCAACAAACCCTGTTGAACCCCTTCCCCGGAAACATCTCTTGTAATACTTGGATTATCAGATTTTCTGGCTATTTTATCGATCTCATCGATAAATACAATTCCTTTTTCCGCTTTTTCAACATCATAATCTGCCACCATAAGCAGCCTTGATAAGATACTTTCCACATCTTCTCCGACATAACCTGCTTCGGTCAAAATTGTCGCATCTACTATACAAAACGGGACATTAAGCTCTCGAGCTATTGTCTTTGCTAATAATGTTTTTCCCGTTCCTGTTTCACCAATCATTATTATGTTTGATTTTTCAAGCTCAACTTCTCTATTTTCTTCCTGAGCATGAAGTAATCTTTTATAGTGATTGTAAACTGCAATCGAAAGCTGTTTTTTTGCCTGATCCTGTCCGATCACATATTGATTAAGAAATTCTTTAATTTCTTTTGGCTTTTTCAGGGTATCTATGTTTTCTGCCGGTGAAAATTCAGTTTTAGTAGCACTGTCTTTAACAATGGAGTGAGCCTGCTCTATACAATTTTCACAAATAAAGCCGTTCTGACCAGAAATAAGCATCTGCACTTCATTTCTTTTTCTGCCACAGAAAGAACATTGGTTTGAATTCATACTATTATATAATATATATGTTAAAGAAAATCGCAAAAAATTTCTTTTTTACGATCTCTTAATTTTTAAGAATTAATAATTGAGTTTCGAATTTCGATGTACTCTTCGTCCGTTAATTTTAATCTTTCATTTCTGAAATTCATATCCTCCACTTTATTTAATGGGATCAGATGAATATGCGCATGAGGAACTTCTAATCCTACTACCGCAACACCTACTCTAATACATGGAATTGCAATTTTAATCTGTTTTGCCACTTTCTGAGAAAATGCCCACAGATTTTTATACTCTTCGCTTTCTAAATCAAAAATAAGATCGACTTCTTTTTTAGGAACAACCAATGTATGTCCTTTCACTAATGGCATAGCATCTAAAAATGCTATAAAATCCTCATCCTCTGCAATTTTATACGAAGGAATGTCACCGTTAATGATTTTTGTAAATATAGTACTCATATTGATCAGAAATTAGATGTATTACAGAGTGATTTCTAATACTTCAAAAGATAACTTATTCCCATTTGGAAGAGTGATTTCAGCAGTTTCACCTATAACTTTTCCTAGTAACCCTTTTGCAATAGGTGTATTCACAGAAATTCTACCACTTTTCAAGTCACTTTCATTATCAGGAACCAAAGTAAATACCTGTTCTTGCTGAGTTGCATTATTTTTTAGTCTCACAGTCGTTAAAATGGAAACTTTTGAAGTATCTAATTGGCTTTCATCTATAATTTTAGAAACAGAAATAACATCTTTAAGTTTAGAAATTCTCATTTCAAGCATTCCCTGCGCTTCCTTCGCTGCATCATATTCTGCATTTTCAGACAAGTCACCCTTGTCTCTTGCTTCTGCTATCTGCTGAGTAATTTTAGGTCTTTCTACAGTTTCTAACTGTTCCAGCTCAGCTTTCATTTTATCTAACCCCTCCTTTGTAACATAGCTTGCCATAATTTTCAAAATTTAGTTTTAGTATAAAAAAATAATCCGACATTTGTCGGACAATGTTTTCGTGTTGTAATCGTTTAATTTTTACAAATATATAAAAATTTAAATTGAAATGAAAAAAACTTTTTCAATCTTATCCTTTTTTACCTTATTGACAATCAGTGCATTAACTATAAATTCTTGCGGAAGTAGAGAAGATACTGTAAGTTGTTTTCCAACGAGTCCTATTAACGTAACTTTAAACCTTAATCTTCCTGCTTATTTTAATTTGACGCAACCACAGGGCTGGCTCTATGTAGACGAACAACAATCCGGAACCAGAGGTCTGATTGTAGTGCGTGGAAGTAATAATACATTTAAAGTATTTGATAGAAATGCACCTCATCTTTGTCCTGATAATGACACCACTCTTGAGGTTAAAAATAACATAAGCATTGTTTGCCCTAAAGATAATGCTACCTGGATCTTACTTACTGGAAATCCAACATCTGTTACCTCCCTACCTCCTAAAACCTATCCTTATAATTACGATCCTGCAACAAGAGTTTTAAGTATTTATTATTAAAATTAAATTATGAAAGTCGTTATACAGAGGGTTTCTGAAGCTCATGTAAAAGTAGATGGAAAGATCGTAGGTGAAATTGGAAGTGGCTTTATGCTTCTCATTGGTATAGATGAAAATGATGAACAGACAGATGCAGACTGGCTGGTTCAGAAAATACTCAATCTCAGAGTTTTTGCCGATGCAGACGAAAAGCTTAACCTTTCAATAAAAGATATTTCAGGAGAAATTCTTTGTATAAGCCAGTTTACGTTAATCGCAGATTATAAGAAAGGAAACCGCCCATCATTTATAAAGGCTGCAAAGCCAGATAAAGCAATTCCTCTTTTTGACTATTTTAAAGAGGAGATTGCAAAGTCCGGATTAAAAACAGAAAGTGGGATTTTTGCCGCTGATATGAAGGTTTCTCTCATCAATGACGGACCTGTAACAATTGTAATGGACAGTCAAACGAAATCATAGATTATAAATTTCATAAAAAATATTAAAATATCAATAGAATTTAATAAATTTATTTCACCAAATATTGAATTTTAATACAAAATACTATGAAAACAAAAATCTTTCTTTTATTGATTTTCTGCTTTATGCTATCTTTCGGACAGAACAGAAAAGGGCAGTTTCAACTTGAAAAAAATTCGAAATCACATTCACTCTATGTTTGTTTTTCTAAAACCAGTCATCCAAATGACCTTATTAATGCGGTGTTAAATAAGAATCCTTCCCTGAAGGAATTTGTCCAAAAAAATGAACTGTCATTTGTTGATGAGCTTGGTTTCAGTGATAAGAAACTGAATGAAATGATTGAAGCCAGTAAAAAGTATAAAAAATCAGGCGAGTCCATTGAAAAGCTGAAACGAATTTATAAGGTTGAGAGCCCGATAAAAGATAATGATAATATGGTAAGGCTGGCACGAGATTTCGAAAGGTTCCCGGAAGTGGAATATGCTTCTATACTAAGCAATGAACCTATAACTCCTCCATTTACCAAAACCTTTGTTGCCACTCCAAATCTGGAAACCTCTCAGAATTATTTACTTGGTAATCCAGGGATCAATGTAAATTATGCATGGTCAAGAGGAATTACAGGTCAAAATGTAAGAATCCGTGATGTGGAATATGGCTTCCACAAACCTCATGAAATGCTTGTTACCCGAAATGCGATTCAATATGAATCCGGAGTTTACCCAATTCATCATTAACGGATCCTAACAGTTCTTATTATAGTTATCTTGACCACGGAACTGCTGTGATGAGTATCCTTGGTTCAGCAAAAGATAATATCGGACTTTCGGGGACAGCATATAACGCAACAGAAATGAAGGGTTTTCTGGAATGGACTACAAGTTCATACAATAGAGTGGCTGCTGTTACACGTTCAATAAATGCGTCTCAGGCTGGAGACATTATTTTATATGAAATGCAAACTGGAGGACAGAATTCCAATTATGTTCTTGCTGAATATAATAATGTTGTCTGGGATCTGACAAAAGCAGCAACTGATTCAGGAATTATTATCATAGCCGCTGCAGGAAATGGAAATGAAAATCTGGATAATTCCTTTTATTCGGCTTACAATGCAAGGGGAAATAGTGGTGCGATCGTTGTCGGAGCCGGCTCGGATACATCTCAACATTCCAGATTAAGCTTCAGCACGTATGGTTCAAGAGTAAATGTACAGGGTTGGGGTCAAAATGTTCTAGCCGCGGGTTATGGTTCTTGGGCTAAATATGACAATGACAATAACAGAACATACACTCTCTTTAACGGAACAAGTTCAGCAACACCCATCGTTGCTTCTGCTGCAATACTGATACAATCTTTTAATTTCCAACAAACCGGACAGTACCTTAGTCCTTCCGAAATGAGAAATATCCTTATCAGTACAGGAATACCTCAAGGTGGTAATCTGACGACAAAAATCGGCCCTCTTCCAAATATCAAGGCTGCTATAGAATATTTAGAAAGCAGCCGTACTACGCTTTCATCAAAGACCATGACATTAAGTCCTTTAAAAGTTGAAATATATCCTAATCCTGCATCAAATTTTATTTCGATTAGAAATTCTGAGGATAAAGAGGTCAATTTTGAAATCTTTAATATGATGGGACAGTTGGTATCAAAAGGAACTATTTTAACGGATAAAAAAATTGATATATCAAATCTTCCAAAAGGCAACTATCTCATTCACTCTACTGATGGACAAAGGAGAGTTGTAGAAAAATTCATTAAACAATAAACTATCATTAAAAACGTCTCCCATTTTTTGAGAGACGTTTTTTTAATAAACTTTTATAAAAACTATTTCGCAGGTATACTGCTGAAATTAAGTGCTACCTTTAAGTTCATATCTGAACTGGTCTGATTTTTCAGCTCATAAACTGTTCTTACGGTTACTCCGTTACTCTTTACTACTTCATCTAGAAATCCGTTATTATCCAGATCCAGATTCAGACTTGAGTTGTTTGAAGAAATATTGGTACGGGAAGCCACTAATCTTTCTCCTGTACCTGTTGAAGAAATGTATACTTTAACGCTTTTTAAAGCGCTTAAATTTCCACCTGCCGGAGAAACTACAGAAATTTTCGCATCTGCTAATCTCACGTCTTTTATTTTCGCATTGTTATTTCCACCAAACCAGGTCTGCACATTGGAAGCTGTAGCAGTAGAAGATACTTCTTTGTCTGCAGGTACTCCTGTGGATACTAAAACATTTGCTGTATAAGGGAATGTATTCTGAACCAATGACTGTACTGTTCCACAACTAACAAGAGCAGCTGAAGCTACTATTGCCGTTAAAAATATATTTTTCATAATTAGTAAATCTTAATAATGGATACATTACAGAAACTATACCAAAGATCATTCTACACTTACAGAGAAACTTCCTTTTGTGTTTCCTGATGCCATATTACTTTTTCCAATAATTAACCAAATCTCTCCTCTTCCTGCAACCTGATAAAAAATATCTCTTCCAAAGGGTCCATCATAATCTCCGTTTGGCAGTTTTATTTGATTAAACCTAATGTTAAAATCTTTCTCTTTAGTAGAAATAAAGGCTTTAAGGTCAGCTTTATTATAATTAGTAATCTTTAATATCAACTCCTGCCCATCTTTTGTAAATTGTTCTCCTACAGTAAAGGGAAGTTGGGACGCATCAGCAGTTCTTATAATCTGACCTTCTTTTTCACTTCTCATCACGCCTTTTTTTAAAACATGTTTAGTGACGGGAGAATTATTAATAAGCGAATCTTTTTGTCTTAGCGCAACAGAATCTACTGATGATTCGGGATGAGGCTGCTCGCTAACCATGATCGAATCTTTGTTCGCTGTTTCAGTATTTGCTTCTTTTTTACAAGAAATAATAATCAGTGGGATCAGCAATAAGGACTTTTTCATAATAACTATTCTTTTAATGTTTCATAGTAAAGAATTTTTGAAAGAAAGGTTGGTGACTTCTCTTTTTCTACTTTACTAATAATTTGTTTTTTTAAATTTTTATCATTTTTTTCTTCGGCATATTCCAGTAACTTTTTATCACTGAAATTAATGGATTTTACATGATAATTAACCACAAAATCATTTCGTTTCATGTTTTGGGAAGTTATAAAACCACCCCAATTGATATAACTACAAGCCAAAATTGTTCCATAAAAATACCAGGTCATTGTATTAAATAAGAATGCATTTCTTTTTTTCCCTTGAATTTTAATAAAGGTCATTATCAGGCCAATCAATGCCAAGATCAAGAATCCATAAACTCCAAGCCTTTTATAAGTAAAACCGTAATTAATAATATATTCTGAATTTTTTATCATTGCAGAGATGATCAATACAGCATTCAGCAATATCCAAATCTTAGCCAGAGTTTTCAATAATCCTGCTTTTGGATCAAAGTTGAAACTGGATTTAAAGTAAAACATGATCACCAGTATTGCCATAATGATCGACATGATCACAGCATTTACCCTTTCATGTGTTTCTTCTGAAAGTTGGCTAGGGGTCTTTGCCACCTCATAAAACTGTTCGTAATTATAGGTAATTATAAAAAAAATCAGCAGAACATTTAATGAGAAAAAGGAGATCACTCCACTCATTCTTTCGGCATCTAGGTCCAGAAAAGAGTAGCTTGATTTTACTGTTTTATCTTTCTCATGAAAAGTATTATCTAAAACATGGTTTTGTTTGTAGATAAGTTTTTCAACCGTATAGGTCCAATAATTAAAGGCAATAAATGTCCCTAAAATTGTAATACAGAATAACTGCCAAAAGTTGACATCTAATTCAATGTTGGTAAAGAGATTGGCAAAATGATCACTCCCCACAGAATAAATTCCAAAGAAAATAGCTATTAATATTGTAGGAATAAGAATAAATGCAAACAGCTTCTGCCATAACCTGGAAATATTCCTTTTTGGGAGCCACTGATCAAAACTAAAAAACCGACAGAAAAATGTAAAGCAATTCACTACAAAAACAGGAATTAGTAAAAGAGTTTTCATCCTTTTATTTTTAGATCTATAGGATAAAAGTAAAAGGGAACTTACAACTGCCAAAAATGAAGGAAAATCTCCATACCAGGCAAATGCTACAGAAGAAAGGACACTTGTAAGAACCAAGATATAAAAAACTTTTGTCTTGTTTCTTTCAGGTGTTTTATGCCAGGTAAGTACAGAATAAATAATTCCTAAAATACCTAGGTTTAGTCCTACATTTTCATCATAAAACAGAATGATGAAGAAGGCAGTTGTAAGTAATATATAATGATGTGTTTTCATGATGTAATTAATAATGGGTTATTATATTTTTTTGTTGAATGAAATCTTTCAGATTTTCGAAGTTTTGCCACAATAAAGCTTCAAAATCCCAATGGTGAAAAGGCCTCATATTCTTGCCTTTTTTATATGCCTGCAGGTACATTTTAGAATATTCCGGTAATATCAATGTTCCTAATACAATTGCTGCCAAAAGGTGAGCATTGATCTTTCCGTTTCCTAGAAGTAGGAATTGCATCGCAATTTCATCTTCAAAGTTGGTTCCACATCCAGTAATAAGATGATGTACATCATGATTTTCCATTTTTGGGATCATTGTAAATCCATGACGTTTATAAAACTCACCCAGCTTTCTTCCTAAAGAATCCTCACTGAAGCTAAGCAGTTGTTGCTCATTAAACTACCATTGCCTTTTCTTTTTCTTAAAATACTTTCTGTACAATTTTTGAGTTTTATCATACACAAAAAGTAAAAAGCGAACACGTAATTTTTTCATACTTTGATTATTTTAATAGACTGAGTCCAGTGACTGTGTAAAGGATAGCTATAGGAATATTGGCCAGGAGTATACTCGTTGCCTGTAAACAAGTGTTAAGTTTAGATTTATAGGCAAAGCCATAAATCAACAATCCCAATATCACTAAAAGATTAAGAACGGATCCAAAAATAAGCAACATAAAACCACTCACTGCGAATAGATCAACTCTGGTTATGAGATATCCGAAAAGACATATATTTCCGAATAAAAATGAAGATCCGAACACATATTTTCCAATGTTTAAAATTTGTTTATTATTCATATTACACTAAGAATTTGTTAAAGTAAAAACTGTAATTTCCGGGCGAACCATAAAACGAACCTGGTAAGAATGTCCAATAGCCCGATTGATATAAAGCATCCTTCCATCTTTTAAATTGATTTCTCCAGAGACATATTTTTTATTTTTCACGGGAAGTATAGGAGTAATCACCCCGGGAATCCGACATTGACCTCCATGGGTATGTCCACTTAAAATCCAGCCTTTGTAATTATTCCAGATATCTTTGTCGCATACATCAGGATTATGGCAGAGAACAAGGTTAGCTTTTAAAGGGTCATAATCTTTCATTACCTGCATTGGGTCGAAATTGGGAGAAGTAAGATCTTCAAATCCGATAAAATTAAGACCGTTCTTTTCTCGTTGTTCATTATTAAGCATCTCAATTCCAAAATCATTTAAAACCCCACAGATACTTCGTGAAAGCCCTATATCATTCCAGGTCGGTCCATAATCATGGTTTCCTAAAATCCCAAAAGTTCCTAAACTGCCATAAACAGCGTTCTCCATTACCACTCTTAAATCATTTTGTTCCTGTAAAGTTCCGTGGTTCACAAAATCCCCGGTATAGACTACAAAGTCAGGCTTGAACGGTCGTGCTTTTTCAAAAGATTCAATAAGAAATTTCCAGTCAAAGCGATTTCCCACATGTAAATCTGAAATCTGCATTAATATTTTGCCTTCCAGTGCTTCGGGTAAGTTTTTAATCGGAAGTTTTCTTTCAACAAATTCTACCCAAAAAGGTTCTACCTGCCACGAATACAATGCTGGGAATGCCCCGATTACTGAAGCCTGCATAAGTCTTTTTAAAAATGTTTTTCTTGTCATTGATATTTTTTAAATTCATTTTAACAAAGAACTTTGAAATACAAAGTAAATTTGTAAAAAAATATATGTGTCTAACGTCCTATTAATTTTTCCAGTGCATCCAAATGTTCTGTGAAAGCCAGTCTTCCATTTTGGGTCACTCTGTATGATGTTTTTGGTTTTTTTCCTACAAATTCTTTCTTCACCTCTATATATCCAGCTTTTTCTAACGCATTACTATGACTCGCTAAATTACCATCTGTAATTTCCAATAAACTTTTCATTTCTGAGAAATCAACCCAGTCGTTGACCATAAGGACAGACATAATGCCTAGTCTTACGCGACTTTCGAATTCTTTATTGAGCTGATTTATTTTAATCATAATTTCAGTTATCAGGTTGCAGGGTTTAGTTTTTTTCGAACCGCAAATTTATATTTTTATTTATATTTCTTATGCATAATTAATCCATATACTATATGCAGAATACCAAAACCCACGGTCCAGAAAAGCAGTCCCCATCCCAGAAAAAATAATGAGATCAATCCTAAAATGATTTGACAATATCCCAAGTATTTTACATCAGTCAAAGTATATCTTTCAGCGCTCACCAAAGCCAGCCCATAAAAAATCAAAGTAGCTGGTGCAATCCATACAAAAAGATGATGAAAGAGAAGAGCAAGACAGAAGACACCACCCGTTATTAAAGGGACGCAAAAAGTTATTAATAGACGTTTGGTAGTGCCATCCCATATTTTAAGACCCTTCTTTTTACTTTTATTAGCAGTAAAAATATATCCGCTTAATATGGCAGCAAATAAAATCAAAGTTCCGATAATCACCAATTCTTTAACCAAAGCCATACTGTATATGTTTCGATCTCCTTCGAAATAGTCAATTCCATTTCTTTTAAGAACAAAATAAACATAGCCTGCACCAATTAGTGCCACTAAACCAGCAACAACTCCAGACAATCCACTCAATGAAATAAATCTTGAAGATCTCTCCATCATGGAACGGATATGAGATAGATCTTCGTGATAGTTTTTTGAATCCATATAAAGAACTTTGAAATACAAAGTTATAATTTATTTTTAATCTCCAAAATATTATTTAATAAATTTCAAATAAAAAACCGTCGACCACAATCAACGGTTTTTTATTTATGATAACAAATACTTATTTTGCTCTTAATCTTTCTTTGATAGATTCAATATTTTTCTTTGCAGAATCTTCTAAAATCAAACTTGCACTCATATGAATTCTCGCAGGCATAAGTTCATTAAAATGATCTGTCCCCTCCCAAGATACTTTTTTAATTAAAGCTAAAGCATCACTACTTCTTGATGCGAGAGTTTGTAGAAATTTATTCAGTTTTAAATCCATCTCTTCAATATTGTCTGAAACTGAATGGTATACATTATGCTGTTCTGCCCATTCTGCAGTTCTGAAATCAGCATCAATAGCCATTGCAGAGAATTGGGATTTTCCGATTTTCCTTTCTACATATGGACCAATCACAAAGGGACCAATTCCTAAATTAATCTCAGTTAAAGCCAGTGCGGAATCTTTCGTTGCGAAACAATAATCAGCTCCACAAGCGATACCTACTCCACCACCTGTTGTTTTCCCCTGTACCCTTACCACAACTATTTTACCACAATTTCTCATCGCATTTAAAACTTTAGCAAAACCTCCAAAGAATTTTGTAGAAGCGTCAAGTTCTTCAATTGCCAAAAGTTCATCAAAGCTTGCCCCTGCACAGAAAGCTTTTTCACCTTCACTTTTTACAAGAATAGCTTTCACCTCACCCTTTGCTCCTTCATCTAAAATGGTCTGGGCCAACTTTTCCAAAATAGCTCCGGGAAGTGCATTACTTTTAGGTGTTCCGAAAGTGATTTCGGCGATATTATTTTTAAGCTCTGATATTACGAATTCGTTCATTTTTAAATTTATATTGGATAAATACAAAAATAGTAATTACAGGCTTTTAACGAAAATTAAACCTATACAAATTAAGTATTTCGTCTTTTTTTATTTGTTATAAATTTACTATAAATACAATGTCAGTTTTTATCATTTATTTTTTATAGAAATAGTAATACGTAAAAATACGGAGTCCTTAATTTGGTACTTTCTACTCTACCCGCAAACTCATATATATTGTTCCTTTGGGATATTAAAATACAAACTATTCAGAACTGCTTTTAAAAGCCAAAAAGAATAGAAAAAATTAAAAACCTAAAAAACTTATTATTATGGAAGAATACATGGGCATAGTAAAACTATTTGCAGGAAATTTTGCACCAAGAAATTGGATGCTCTGCGATGGAAGACTGCTAAGCATCTCAAATAACAGCGCTTTATTTTCTTTGTTAGGAACAACATATGGCGGAGATGGAGTAACTACCTTTGCTTTACCAAACTTAATTGGACGTATGGCATTAGGAGCAGGTAGCGCAAGTGGTAAATCTTATCCAATAGGTATTATAGCGGGGAGTGATACCACAACCCTGCAACAACAAAACATGCCAAGCATGATAGGGTTCCAGTTGAAAGTGGCCAACAAAAACGCCAATTCATCAACTCCAACATCATCATCGGCTATTGCAATAACAGGAACACAGGTCGGAAGAGATTTCAACGCAGTACCTAGTTATGTAAATGACAGTCCAGACACTGTAATCAATCCTCAATCAATCTCTTATATGGGACAAAACCTTCCTGTTAATAATATGCCGCCTTTTCTTGGGCTGAATTATATTATCTGTGTTGCAGGAATATACCCTCCAAGAGATTAAAATTCAACAATTACACTAATCTAAATACTAAAATTATGAAAAGCACTACTTTTTTATTGATCTGTAGCCTGCTCATTTCTATTTTTTCTTTTGGGCAGACAAGTACAGAAGCATTCGAAACCGAATCTAACGGCAGCAGTAGCTTTACTGACAACGGAGTTATATTTAATATCATATCCCATGTCTCAACATTTGATATACAAGCCAATTATCCGGGAACCGGTTGGAACGGAACAACTGTTGATAACAGATACATTGACAATTCCGGTTCTGTAGCTCCAGGAGCTTCTTTCAGCATCAAAACAACTTCAAATTTGTTTAAGGTAAACAGATTCTGGGTTTTCCTTTCAAACAACGCTTTAAATCAAACCGTTATTGGAGATCTTACTGTAACTGGTAAATTGAGTGGAGTAACAAAGTTTACTCAAACCAAAACTTCCGGTTTTGCAACGTCTCTAGGGGCTACTAATGGACATACTTTAATAGATTTAACAAATCTGAACGGACAGAATTATTCAAACATTATTATTGATGAACTTCAGATCACCTTGGGTGGTTTATATACCTATGCCGATCTTGACGCCTTTACCTGGGTAAAAGACACAGGAATTGTATTAGCTACTAATGAAGTAAAAACCACAGCGGAGAAAGTAAGTATTTATCCGAACCCAACAACTGGAGCTTTTTCTATAAAAACTGACGAAAATTCCACAGCTGAAATATACAGTCAGGAAGGTAAGTTGGTAAAAAACATAGATATTAAAAAAGGAGTAACCGATGCAGATATTTCTGAGCTCCCATCAGGAGCATATCTAATCAAAACTTCTTTTGGATCATATAAGATCATAAAAAAATAGCTTACAGAAATAGAAACTAATAACCATGAAAACTTTTCATAAGCTATCATTGTACCGTAAAGAAGATTCTAATTCACAAATGATAAATCCCTTGAACTATTCAAGGGATTTATTTTTTAATGCTAAGATATATTTATCAATATATATTTGTTTTTCTTTCAGTCTATACTGCTGTATATATCTGGGATGTTCCAGAACCGTCATTTTATCAAAGAGTTGAGCTTCTTTATTAAGTTTTGAAATAAAATCTGCATTCTTTTTCCCAAGGATAAAAACTTCTGAAGTATCAATATTTAAACTGATATGTTTTTTCAAAGTATTGATCATAAAGTCTTTTACATCTTCAAAAAGTTCTTTATCATCATAGTAATTGGCATTTAGCCATCCACTTTTTGATCTTCTTACGATTGCCAAAGGAAAAGGAGAATTGATATAATAATCTTTATAAAACTTCCCGGCACCACCATACTGCTCAATCATATCATACATAAATACTGAAGATACTTCATGAGTATGAGCTGATTTCATTGATATTCCACAAATACTTTCCAATCGTTTTGTATCTGTAAATGGAACTCCGGTTACTCCCGCTCCATGACGGCTAGGATTAATTCCTATCATAAATTTCCTTTGAATGGAATCATCATAATATTTATGATAAAACTGCTGCATAACATCCATTGTTTCAGGATTATCAAAATATGGGTTCAATACCTGAAAACGATCAGGTAGCGCTCCATTATAATGAAGATTCTTGTTGAACTCAACTACTTTATCTGCAAAAGTATGATCTTCCATTATAATTCTTCATCTTCTTCCTCACCATCATCAGAAAGAGCTAATTCAATATCAATAAACTGAATATACAATCCACAGATCTGATCATTAGCATCATAGGCAAAATAAACAGGATAAGCTCCATCACCAAATCCACTTGCAAACATTGGTATTTGATAGCTGGTATTAGGAATCGTCCAGTTTATCCAATCTCCCAGATCTCTTTGATTTTTGGGATTATCCTTGAAACTTTGTGCAAAAATTCCTGCAAAGTAATCGTCGTAGATATTCTCCACATTAATTTCTGTAAGGAACTTATCAAAGTATGGAATCACTTCTGCATCCGTAATACAGGCAAGTCCCGCATCTACAGAAAACCCGAAATACTCTCCTTCCCCTACTCCTTCTAATTCTTCATGTCCAATTAAAGCTTCCCGGTAAATTACCGGATTATTATCTGTAAAACCTACTTTCGCAACTGCATATCGATCGCCCCATTCTTCAGATTTCACTACCGCTATCTGCACTGGAAAATTTCCTTTCGGAACTTCAATAAAATAAGGTTTTTCCCCAGCGTTAAGATAAACTAAAGGATCTCTTACAATAACTTTTCCAGAAGGAAGAGAAACATCCCCAATATTCATCACTTCCATTTCCTGGCCTAAAATCTCACCAGAAGTAAAATAGGTTTCCAAATCTGTGGGACAAACAAGACTGTCTTTTACCTCATCCCACTTTTGCATCCAGCTTTCATTCATTATTTTTATATTTTGAATTAAGTCTTAAAATTACAGCCTTATTTAATTGTAATCAAATTCTTCTTCATCTTTTAGGCCTTTAATGAAAGTTTCAAAATCTTTTGCAAGAAATGTTTTTTTGTAATCATTTTCCTGATCTACATGCACCACTTCCGGCTCGCCCTTTTTACCACATTTTGAATAATCCAGTAGAATCATATCATGTCCAGCGGAAGGACAATCACAAATATAAACCCCATCATCAGGATACTCCCATTCGGCAATCATAAATTGGCTTCCCAACGCTCCACAAATAGAATACTGTTTATTTCTTCCTATTCCCATAATTCCAGTAATTGCAACGTGATCCTCAGCCCAGGAAGTGCTTTCGGAAGTCGGAAAGCAGTTCTTTTTTGGCATTCCTCCATTTTGAAATTTCATGAGCTCGATGTAAGAGTCTGGTAATCTATATCCTAAGTCTTGCTCAATAGATGTAATTAATTCATCATTAGGAAAAATTTCTATATATTCTTTTATGGAATAGTCATCATTATCCCAAAAATCGGTAAAATCGAAATCCTTAAAAAATTTTAATTCCATAGTATTTTGTTGATTAAAAAAGGGAGCCAATAAAGCTCCCTCAAATATCATTATTTATTTTGAATTAAATTAATCCAAACTGTTCAAAGTGATGTGTAAAATGTTTTTTATGCATCAGTTCCCACATTTCTTTATTAAGCTTCCCAAACACAAAATTAGCATGTTCTGCCTGTGGATTTTCTTTGTAGTAAATTGAGAATCTTTTCAAGTTATCCATGAAAGACTGCTTAGCAATTTCAAGATTTTTATGACGTAAATCTAACAAAGTCTCATCTTCAGCCAGGAAAGGTGCTGGAAAATCTTTCGGCATTTTTCTGTGATTGTATAAAGAATCCTGCCATTTTTCCAATTGCTCCTCTGGTGTGAAACATTTTTCAGCTTCTGGTTCGCCTAAACTTACCAAAACTGCATGTTCAAGATGTTCAATCATCTGTTGTGGAGACATTTTCCCCCAATTTGATTGGGTATTTTCAGTTAAACCATTTAAGATTTTTTGAATATTCTTCAGGTTTAAATCGATAAAAGGAGATTTTTTTGCAACCAATGTTAAAATTGTAGCCACACAAACCACCTCATCCCTTTGATTGATTACCTCGACCAACCATTTTACAACCCCTGAAGGGATGTTTCTTCCTTTTACCCCTCTATTGATTTTTTCTTTCGCTGTTAAATAAACCGTAATAGTATCTCCAGCATAAACAGGCTTAAAGAAAGAACAGTTTTCCAATCCATAATTTGCGATTACCGGTCCTTTCTTACCTGAAACAAATAATCCTGCTGCTGCAGAAAGAATGAAATATCCATGGGCTACGGTTTTATCAAAGATCGTTCCTGTAAGACTTGTTGCATCGGTATGTGCATAGAAGTGATCCCATGAAACATTAGAGAAATTAACGATATCTGCATCGGTAACTGTCCGACCTGCTGTTTCCAGTGAATCTCCAACCTCAACATCTTCAAAATATTTCTGAAACGGATGCTTATCCGCCATTTTCTTCTCTGCTCCCTGCTGATATACTTTAGTAATAGCTGTCAGGATATCAGGTGATCCCTGAATAGCTGTTTTTTGAAGGAAGAAATGAAGACCACTTAAGCCACCCATTTCCTCTCCACCTCCAGCTCTACCAGGACCTCCGTGCATCAAAGTTGGAAGTGGTGAACCGTGACCTGTACTTTCTTTAGCATTATCTCTGTTCAGCACATAAATTCTTCCATGCTGAGAAGCCATTTTCCAAGAAGTTTCAGCAACAAACTGATCATCATTAGAAATAATAGACCCCACCAAACTTCCTTTTCCTCTTTTTGCCAATGCCGCAGCTTCTTCTGCATCTTTGTAAGGCATTAATGTAGAAACAGGTCCAAAGGCTTCTACATCATGAGAGATATTCTTTTCGAAAGGTTTATCATTTAAGAATAACTTAGGACTCATAAATGAACCTTTTTCATAATCAGCATCTACAAGCTCATGCTTCCCATCGTATACCAGTTCGGTTTCAGTTTTTAAAATATTTATTTTTCTTAAAACCTCATCATATTGTTGTTTTCCAACTAAAGATCCCATTTTTGTTTCCCTGCTTAAAGGGTTTCCTATTTTTGTCTGATCCAAAGCTTTAGACAATGCATTCTGAACATCACCTATTAAATTCTCAGGAACAATAATTCTTCTGATTGCGGTACATTTCTGTCCGGCTTTGGTTGTCATCTCATTTCGAACTTCTTTGATAAATAAATCAAATTCCGGAGTTCCAGGTTTTGCATCCAATCCAAGAATCGAGCAATTTAGAGAATCGGCCTCCATATTGAAACGTACTGCATTTCCAGCAACAGATGATAAGGATTTTAATTTTCTCCCCGTATTGGCAGATCCTGTAAATAATACGGAATCCCCATCCTGAACATAATCCAGAATATTTCCAGGTTCCCCACAAACCAATTGTACAGCACCTTCAGGAAGTACACCACTTTCGATCATATCCTGAAATACAGCATTCGTCAAATAAGAACCAAAAGGTGAAGGCTTCACAATAGATGGAACTCCCGCCAATAAAGAAGTTGATAATTTCTCCAGCATTCCCCAAACCGGAAAGTTGTAAGCATTGATCTGCACAGAGACTCCTTCACTAGGTGTTAAAATATGGGTTCCTAAATGAGTTCCGTTAGTAGAGATTTTCTGTGTATCTCCATCTACCCAAAATGGGGTATTAGGAAGCATTCTTTTCGCTAATCCTGAATAGGTAAAGAAAGTACCAAAACCTCCCTCTATATCTACCCATGAATCGATATGTGTTGCTCCTGTTTTGTAAGATAATTCGTAATATTTCTTCTTCCTTTCTAATAGGTATAATGCTACTTTTTTTAGCATTTCCCCTCTATCATAGAAAGTCATGGAGGATAAGTTTTTGTAGCCTATCGTTCTTCCGAAATCAAGAGCTTGTTCAAAATTAAGTCCTTCTGTATCTGAAACAGCAACTTGTTCACCAGTAACAGCATTATACAAAGGAATACCGCCTCCGGTACCTTCTACCCATTCTCCGTAGATATAATTCTTTAATTTTTCCATAATTTAAAACAGAGTTTACTGTAAATATAGATTTTGTCTTATTTATTTTATAATGTATATTTTCTTATCCGGAATACTGATTGTAATCTTTTTTCCAATCCAGTCAATACCTGTTATACCTTCGTATATGAGCCCATCCACAAAACGAGCTTTAGGATTCTCAACTTTAGCCAGCCCATTTACGGTCGCAATTTCTGCAACACTTCCATTATATACTTTATTAGATTTTTCATTATTAAAATCACTCTTTGCCTCTATGGTTTTAAAATCAGCTTTATTTAATCCCAAGACATCTAAAAAGCGTGAACTAAAACCATAAGCTCCCTTTCCTGATCCAGAATCCAGAGAGACCTGAATAGTGATTTTATTATTTACTTTTACATTCGTAAAAATATCAATTGCTTTACCTGCCTCATCGGCTATCTGTATATCAATAAATTTTTTCTTGTCTGAATTTTTTATATCTCCAAAGACCAATTCGCTTTTTTCATAATCAATGGTCACTGGTAAATTCTGAAATGTATGAAGAGAGATCAAGCCATCTATATTGGGAAAATCTACATCAAAAGTACTATAAGTCTGATCTTTGAAATTATTTTTCCCTATTACAAGATTTTCAGACCGATAAAGCGGACAATCTATAGCTTCTCCGGTCGCTCTGTGTCCTACAAAAAAATTGTAAGATTCTTTTTTTGAAAGCTTCTTCGCAAATTTCTCAAAATAAACATTGAGGCCAGCTCCCGTATCAAAAATAAAATTACCTTCTACATTATCCACCTTCACTTTAATCATAATATGTCCATACTCATTCAGTGTAAACGGTATAGAATTTTGAGCATTTAAAATAAAACTCAAAAACAAGCTTAGGATTAATAGGAGTTTTTTCATGATAAAAACAAGAGTTAATGTTAGTGGTCATTTACCTCAATATTTCTTATTGAGCTGAAAATATTTATTTAGTTTCTTTATATGGAAATAATTTTACTAATCCCTCATACAAGCTTCGATGCAAAATCGTCGCATGATTATCTCCTTCCATCATTTTATATTCTACGGTCCAGTTTTTCTTACCAGAGCTTTTAAGAATATCATAAATAGACTCCGCATCTTTTACCATAACCGGATGTTCACCTTTTCCCACAGAAATATAAACGAACTTCCTTGTATCTGACGATTTGCCAAGTAATTCTTTTGCCTGTTTTAAAAGACTTTCGTCATCCCACCATAAACTTGGACTGATGATAAAGTAATTATTGAACATTTCAGGTTTTTTCAAAAGAATTTCAGTTGCCAAAAGTCCTCCAAGAGATTGCCCAAACAAATATGTATCAGTTGTTTTAAACTGCGTTTCTATATAGGGTTTTAATTCTTTTTCAAGAAAACTAATGAACTTATCAGAATGTCCAGTTGTAGGATAATCTTTTTGTAAATCTTTTAAATCGGTATGAAATGTAAAATCTCTCTTTCGGTCCACATTTGCAATTCCCACAACAACAGTTTCGGGCATAGCATACATCTGATTAAAAAACTGTACTAATCCTGAAACGTGAATAAAATCTTCATTCATACTACCATCCAGCAAATAAATAACCGGATACGATTTTGTTTTATCAAAACCCTGAGGAAGGTAAATATTTAAAATCCTTTCTTCGTTTAATATTTTAGATTTTACCGTCCTAATTTCTCCGATAGTAAGTGGTTTTACAGTTTCATTCTGTGCTAAAACCACAAAATGAAATGCAAACAAAATACTACACAGGGTAAAAATTTTTTTAATCATAATTATTTAATATCTGCCCAGATGCTGTAATCAACAATTTTGGTTGGGGTCTGTTCTACAAATTCAGAGAAAGGTTCACAAGGGAGAATAGCTTCCCTGCCTTCTCTGGCTAGTTCCTGATATAATTTTGTCCCCTCAGTTTTCCAACGGATCATATCATCAGAGACATCACGTATTATCTTTGCAGGGCTTCCTACAATCAACTTTCTTGGTCCACATATAAAGTTCGCAGGAACAAAGGCTAAAGCACCAATAATGCACTCATCACCAATCACTGCTTTATCCATTACAACGGCATTCATTCCAACAAGGCAATTTTTACCAATATGCCCGGAATGAATAATCGCGCCATGCCCAATATGAGCAGATTCCTCTAAAATAGTTTCAATATTCGGGAATACATGTAACGTACAGTTTTCCTGAACATTAGCTCCATCTTTTATAATAATCTTACCCCAATCTCCACGAATGACAGCATTGGGTCCTATATAAACTTCTTCGCCAATTTCCACATTACCAATAATCACAGCTTGTGGATGAATATACGCCGATGGTTTGATTACCGGACGAATCCCATGATATGAATAGATGTTCATCGTATTTTTAATTAATTTATTTTAACAATGTATCAGTTTACCAGTGAACAATATTAACATTTCAACATTACATCAATATTGTTACACTGATACATTGTTAGATCGTTACATTAGTAAGCTAAATTTTTTCAATAACCATTGCATATCCCTGACCGACACCGATACAAAGGGTACATAATGCATATTTTTTATCTTGCTTTTGAAGTTCCATTGCTGCAGAACCAATAATTCTTGCTCCTGAAACACCAAGTGGATGTCCAATGGCAATTGCGCCTCCATTTGGATTCACTCTTATATCATCATCTTTTAATCCTAAGCTTCTTGTTACTGCTAAAGCTTGTGCAGCAAAAGCTTCGTTCAATTCAATGATGTCTATGTCTTCTAATGAAAGATTTAATCTCTTCAATAGTTTTTGTGTAGCTTCTACAGGACCAATTCCCATGATTCTTGGCTCAACACCGGCTACAGCTGATCCTAAGATCTTTGCTTTTGGTTTTAAACCATATTTCTGAACCGCTTCTTCACTTGCTAAAATAAGTGCTGCAGCACCATCATTCATTCCGGAAGCATTTCCAGCTGTTACAGTTCCTTCCTTTCTAAAAGCGGGACGAAGTTTCCCCAAACCTTCCATAGATGAAGTTGGTTTAATAAATTCATCCTTATCAAAAATCTTAGCCTCTCCTTTTCTTTGTGGAATCTCCACTTTTACAATTTCTTCTGCCAATCTTCCACTTTCCTGGGCTTTTGTAGCTTTTTGTTGAGACCAAAGCGCAAATTTATCCTGATCCTCTCTACTGATATTATGCATATCTGCAAGATTCTCAGCAGTATCTCCCATTCCATCAACACCATATAGTTCTTTCATTTTAGGGTTGATAAAACGCCATCCGAAAGTGGTATCAAACATCTGGCTATCTCTTCCAAAAGCTGCACTAGGTTTTGACATTACATACGGTGAACGGGTCATATGTTCTACTCCGCCAGCGATATAAATTTCTCCCTCACCAGAAGCAATAGATCTGAACGCATTGGCAACAGCCGACATACCTGAAGCACAAAGTCTATTTACGGTTTCACCACCTATTTTATAAGGTAGCCCGGCTAATAAAAGAGCCATTCTTGCTACGTTACGATTATCTTCTCCTGCCTGATTGGCACATCCAAAAATAACATCTTCAATTTCTTCTACCGGAACTTCAGGGTTTCTGGCAATAATTTCTTTGATAACCACTGCTGCCAAATCATCGGCTCTAACTTCTGATAAACCTCCCTGTAGTTTTGAAATAGGAGTTCTGATATAATCTATGATGTAAACGTTATTCATTTTTATTTAGATTTTTAGATACTAACTTCAGATTTTAGACAAACGCTCATCTGATGTCTCATATCTTTTTATAATTCTGTTACTTTTTTTCCAATTTTATAAACGGTCCCTACAAATTTTGCAATCAACTCCTCGTTTTGATTGGTGATCAAAATATCGTAGATCGCTGTTCTTCTCGTATTGTTAACCAATTTACTTTCTGCTCTGAATATATCACCTTCTTTTCCAGCTTTAGTAAAATTGATCGTACAGTTCAGCGCAACAGCTGCATCTCCGGTATTGTTGGACGAAAAGGCCAATGCGGAATCTGCAAAAGCAAATGTAACCCCTCCATGAACCGTTTTAAGCCCATTAATCATATCTTTTTTGATGGGCATCTCTATTAAACAATAATTTTCTTTTACCTCAATCATTTTGATATTCATCCATTGGGAGAAATAATCCTGATCGAGCATATAATCTGCAACCTGTCTCGGATTCATTTTTAATTTACGCTTGTTATTTCTTCATATAATTCTTCCACCAATTTGTCATAAATGCCCATCGTTTTACCAAGAATTATCTGCTCATACGAAAGAGTTCCAGATTGATAAAGAGATTTTAAATCAATCCCATTTTCATTGGCCATTCTTTTTATAAGCTCTTTATATTTATCATTAAATTTTCCTAATAATTCAAGTCTTTCCTGAAAATCTTCGATCAAAGAAAGTTCCTGAATCAAATATTGTTTTTCATTTAGGAGCCTTAGTTCCAATTCAACTCTGAATACCTCTAAATCTATTATCTGATTCTTATTATCCAAACTAAAAAAGTTTTTTTAACAATGGGCTTTGTCTGTATCTTTCTTCCTGATATTCTTCATAAAGACTTTGTAAGGTTTCGGAAATTTTTGAATATCCTATTTCTTTTCCCCAGGCTAGTAATCCTTTCGGATAGTTTACCCCTTTCTGCATTGCCAATTCGATATCTTCATCATTAGCAACACCTAATCTTTTTGCCTCAACTGCTTCATTGATCAACATAGAAATAATTCGTAAAAATATTTGTTGATATAATGCATCGTCCTTTTGAGCAACAGGTTTCTCTGCTCCTTCAGCATAATCATAGAAGCCCTTTCCTGTTTTTCTGCCATGAAGCTTAGCTTCAGACATACGCTGTTGCAATAAAGAAGGCTTGTATTTAGGATCATTAAAATAATCTTTGTAAACAGTAGTTGTTACCGAAAAATTAATATCAACACCAATCAGATCCATTAGTTCAAACGGTCCCATTTTAAAGTTCCCTAAAGTTCTCATGGCATCATCCACCTGTTCCGGTGTTGCCATATTTTCTTCAACAATTCTTAAACCTTCTCCATAATAAGGTCTGGCAATTCTGTTAACAATAAACCCGGGAATATCTTTTGCAATCACTGGTGTTTTTCCCCATTCTTTCATGAGGTTATAGATTTTCTCTGCTAAAGATTTTTCTGTTAATAAAGAGGGAATAATTTCAATCAAAGGCATTAATGGTGCTGGATTGAAAAAATGAATTCCTATGAAACGCTCAGGTTTCTTTAATTCTGCACCAAGAGAGGTGATAGAAATGGATGATGTATTGGAACCAATGACACAATTTTCAGAAACATGACTTTCTAATTCTGTGAAAACCTTGGTTTTGATTTCTTTATTTTCTATAATGGCCTCAATGACTAATTCACAGTCTTTGAAATCTTTTAATTCTGTAGCGATACAAATATTTGTTAAAATTTCAGTCATCTTTTCTGCTGAAATTTTCTGCTTATCTACCAGTTTGGTTAATGTTTTTTCCAAACCTACAGTTGCCGTTTCTACCTGTTTTGGATTGGCGTCATATACCCAAACTTTGCACCCGTTCGTTGCGGCTACTTGTGCGATGCCTATCCCCATAGTTCCGGCACCGATAATTCCTACATTCATTTCTTTTTTGTACAATGTATTTATGTAAAAAGTATTCATGTAAAAATTCAGACTTTAAATCTTGATATTTAAAATTCAAGCTAGAATCATAAATACATTTCACATGAATACTTTAATACGAAATTTTTACCTTCCTTTATAATTAGGTTTTCTTTTTTGTAAAAAGGCATTTACACCTTCTATGAAATCTTCAGTTTCTGCTGCTTCCTGCTGTAAATCCCCTTCTAATTCAAGCTGTTCTTTCAATGTGTTATTGTATGATTGAGCAAAAGCCTTTTTAGTTAATTTAATAGCTGCCGTTGGCATATTCGCCATTTTTTCTAAAATTTCCATTGATTTCGAAGCAAATTCCTCTTCATTAAAAACTTCAGCAACCAGTCCGTAAGATTTTGCTTCTTCTGCAGATAATTTTTTACCTGTGAAAGCTAAATAATTTGCTAACTGTCTTCCCAGTAGCTTAGGTAAAAAGTAAGTTCCACCTGTATCAGGAATCAGTCCGATATTTGAAAATGCCTGAGCAAAATAAGATTTATCAACTGCTAAAACAAAGTCACAGATTAATGCCAACATTGCACCAGCTCCCACAGCAGGTCCATTTACCAATGCAATAACAGGTTTTTTGCAATGCGTTACTTCTGTAACCAGAGGATTGTAATAATCCACCACTATTTTTCTAATGATATCGTTATCATGGTGTTCATTACCCTGTACGAAAGCATCATCTAAATTTTGGCCTGAACAAAATGCTCTTCCTCTTCCGGAAATCGCCACACATCTTACGGTATCATCTTCATTACAAGATTTAATAAAATCTTTTAAATCTGATAAAGATGGCTTTGTAAGCGCGTTCATAGTATCAGGTTGATTCAGGTAAGCAATTTTTAGCTTTCCGTCAAAATGCGTTTCAATATCAAGTTGTGTATACATAGTTTTTTAAGTTATTATTTAACAATGCACTAATTTAACAATATAAAATAATGTAGCAAGCTATGATTTATATGTATATCATTACTTAAATTGATAATACTAAAAATACATTAATCAGTGGCATTTAAAATAGTCAAAAGGTTCTAAACAGTCTAAGCATTGATAGGAAGCCTTACATAGTGTGGATCCAAATCTGCTGATCTGTTTTGAATTCATAGAACCACAACGGGGACATTTTTTTGGTTTCCCAATATGATGTTCATCTGCTCCTTTTTCAGGAGGTGTAATTCCATAAACACGAAGCTTTTCTCTTGCTTCATCTGTTAACCAGTCCGTTGTCCAAATCGGAAACATTTTGGTTACTACTTTAGCATCCCAACCATTCTCTTTCATCATTTTCATGATATCTTCTTCGATCGTAAACATAGCGGGGCAAGCCGAATAAGTAGGAGTAATAATTACTTCACAAGTATTTTCACTCGTTACTTTCGCCTCACGCACGATTCCTAATTCCACGATATTAATAACCGGAATTTCAGGATCTGGGATTGTTTTTAATAAATCTAAAAGCTGGTTCAATTTCTGAGTTTAATATAGTTTACCAAGTACATCCTGGATAAGCTCTCTGCATATATTGTAATTCACAAAGAATGAATCCAAAATATTCTGTATGATATCCAGTTCTTGATTTTGGCTGCATAAAATGATCCTTTGGATACTCTAGGCCAAAATCCTGAAAATCTTTTTCCGTGATCGCAATAAACTGGTTGTATAGTTCATCAACATTCGGAGTGATATTTAAAGCTATTAAATCATCTTCTCCTTCTACTTTTGCGAATAGCCCTTTTGTGTATTCCCAGATATTTTCAATCGCTTTCACTAAACGGGCTTTACTTTCTTCTGTACCCTGAGCGAAAATTTTCATCCAAGATGCAGTATGTGTATAATGATATCTAACTTCTTTAAAAGATTTCTGAGCAATTGCAGAAAGTTCTTCATCTGCAGAACTTGACAACGCTTCATACATTAGTTTCTGATATACAGAAAAAACATATACTTTAAGAATCGTTTGTGCATAATCTTCATTGGGAAGTTCTGTAAGATGTGCATTTAGATACTCATGTTCATATCTTAAAAACGCCAAATCATCTTCACTTTTTCCATTATCAGCAACTCTTGATGCATAAACGTAAAAGTTATTGGCCTGACCTAATTCATCTAAAGCAATGTTTGTCAATGCAATATCCTCTTCCAAATACGGACCCTCACCACACCATGCAGACAATCTCTGTCCCATAATGAAGCTGTCGTCTGCTAATTTTAATAAATAATTGAATAGTGCACTCATCTTACATGTTTTTTACGTCATTAGGAATATCATAAAAAGTTGGGTGACGGTATAATTTGTCATCTGCAGGATCAAAAAAAGATTCCTTATCAACTCCTTCTGAAGTTACTATATATTTACTTGGAACTACCCACACAGAGGTTCCTTCTTTTCTTCTTGTATAAACGTCTCTTGCATTTTGCAAAGCCATTTCTGCTGTTGGTGCCTGTACAATTCCAACATGTTTGTGAGATAAACCCGGTTTAGTCTGAATAAACACTTCCCACATATCTAAATTTGCCATAGTCAAATTATAAATTTAACAATGCATCCATATAACTGTTACCAATTGAAGATTCTGCGCTTTGCTCTGAATGACAATAGAATTGTTATATTTTTACATTGGTATATTGTTATATTATTTATATTACTTCTTTTTGTTGTTTTTCCGCAAAAGCTGCTGCCGCTTCTCTTACCCAAAGATTTTCCTGCTGAGCCTTTACCTTCGTCTGTAATCTTTTCTTGTTACATGGTCCATTCCCTTTTAGGATCGTCATGAACTCATCCCATGGAAGCTCTCCGAAATCGTAATGACCTCTTTCTTCATTCCATTTCAAATCTTTATCCGGAACTGTTAATCCAAGGAATTCAGCCTGAGAAACGGTAACATCGATAAACCTTTGACGAAGACTGTCATTACTCTCACGCTTTACCCTATAGTTCATTGAAATTTTAGAGTTTGGCGAGCTGTCATCATTAGGTCCGAACATCATTAACGCCGGCCACCAAAAACGATCTAAAGAAGCCTGAGCCATTTCTTTCTGTTGTTTTGTTCCACGACAAAGCGCCATTAAAATCTCATAACCCTGTCTTTGGTGGAAAGATTCTTCTTTACAGATTTTCACCATTGCTCTTGAATAGGGACCATAAGAATTTCCCATCAACATGACCTGGTTCATAATAGCTGCGCCATCTACCAACCAACCGATCGCACCAATATCTGCCCAACTTAAGGTAGGATAATTGAAAATACTCGAATATTTCGCTTTCCCTTCAAGCATATCATCATAAGTAGCATCTCTGTCAGCTCTGATAGTTCCGTTTCCTAAAGTTTCAGTTGCAGAATAAAGGTATAAACCATGTCCTGCTTCATCCTGAACTTTAGCCAACAAAGCCATTTTTCTTCTTAATGAAGGAGCCCTGGAGATCCAGTTCGCTTCAGGTAGCATCCCAACAATTTCAGAATGTGCATGCTGTGAAATCTGACGAACCAATAATTTTCTGTAATCATCAGGCATTACATCTTTTGGTTCTACTTTATTCTCTTCGTGAACGTATTGAACAAATTTTTCTAAGTCCATATCTTTTGTTTTTTGTAAAATGTAAAAAGTACCTAGGTATTCATGAATACTTTTTACAATGAATCGTTAATACAATTTAAACGTCATAATTAAGCATCACCACATTCGTTGTAGGGTGACATTGGCAAGTAAGAACAAATCCTCTTGCTACTTCATCTTCGGTAAGCGCGAAATTTTTCTCCATGAAAACTTCTCCTTCTAAAACTTCCGCTTTACACGTACAACAAACTCCTCCCTTACAAGCAAAAGGTACAGGAAGATTGTCTTTCAATGCTTTATCTAAGATACTCTCTTTTTTAGAATTAAGGTGGAATGAATATTCATCGTCATCAATAATGACCGTTACCATACTTTCTATATTGGCAATCGCCTTGAACTCATCACTCATTTCTTCAGAATTTTCATCGTCCGGAGCTGTGAAGTATTCAAATAAAACCTGAATAGCGGGTACTTTTTTATCTTTCTTTAAATAATCAGAAATTCCTTTGATCATTTCCGCAGGTCCACAGATGAAATAAGTAGCCTCTTTAACATCAATATCCGTATATCTTTCAAATAAATGATCTAATTTTTCCGGAGAAATTCTTCCTTCAAAAATTGGATCTTCATGTTTTTCACGACTTACAAGATAAACTACACTTAGTCTTCCTTTGAAATGTTCAACCAATTTGTCTATTTCACCCTTTTTCATAACATGATTCATGCTTCTGTTACTATAGAACAGATAAGCCTTACTGTCAGGTTCCTGGTAAAGACTTTCTTTGATATTGGAAAGAACCGGACTTATTCCACTTCCCGCCGCTAAACCAACATAGGTCTTTGTATTCGTCGGATGATAGCTGGTGTTAAAACCTCCCATTGGTGGCATCACTTCCAGCAGTTCATCCATATGAAGATGTTCATTAAAATATCCTGAAACTTTTCCACCTTCTAAAAGTTTTACCAATACTTCCAACGTGTTGCTTTTTTCACTTGGAGCATTGCAGATAGAATAAGAACGTCTCTCTTCATTTCCATCAATCATCATCCGGAAGTTAAGATACTGCCCTTGCTTGAATCTGAATTTGTCCTTCAACTCTTCAGGAATTTCTACCGCAACGTTTACAGCTTCATCGGTATCTTTCTGAACTTTTACAGTTTTTAGTTTATAAAATGAATTCATTTTTTCTTAAGTATTCTATTAATTTTTCCACCCTCGCATTTTGGCAAGCTGTCTTGAGCATGAATTCTAACTTTCGTTGTAATTCCTACTCTTTTCTTTATTTCGTTTTCTATATTTTTTCCAAAGTTTCCGACAAAAATAACATAATCATCGGTATTTATTTCAAGTTGCTCAGATTTCACAAAATCATCATCAATTTCCAGGTCGATATCCAGAGCTACACACATCTGTTCTTTTTCAATCGGTGTAAGATAATAATTCGGAACCACTCCCTGTACATGTGAAAAAGCTTCTTCTATCTGACTTGGATATACATTCACTCCTCTTACAATCAGCATATCATCGGCTCTTCCCAGAAGAGGTCTCATTTTAACCATACTTCTTTTAGCGTTCTCATCGTAATAAAGACTTGTAATATCATTTGTCCAATATCTTAAAAGAGGCATTGCTTTTTTCGTTAAGGTAGTGATCACTAAAACCCCTTCTTCTCCAAAAGGAACCGGCTGCTTTGTAACCGGATCTAAAATTTCCGGATAAAAATGATCTTCCCAGATATAAGAACCTCCTTTTTCTTCAAAATCTTCCATGGAGACTCCAGGTCCAATAATTTCACTCAATCCATAAATATTGGTTGCATGAACACCTAGTTTCTCTTCAATATGATGTCGTATAATTTCCGTCCAGGGTTCTGATCCTAAAACAGCATATTTTAAACTAATCTCCGCTGCAGAAATTCCTCTTTTAGCAAACTCATCAGCAATTGTCAGCGCATAGGATGGTGAACAACAAATTACTTCCGGTTTAAAGTCCATGATTAGATCTACCTGCCTTGTGGTCATTCCTCCAGAAATAGGAAGAACACTCATTCCTAATTTTTCAGCTCCATAATGAAGCCCAAGTCCGCCGGTAAAAATTCCATAACCATATGCATTATGCAATTGCATCCCTGGTTTTGCACCTGCAGCATTTAATGATCTTGCAACCACCTCGCTGAAAAGATCAACATCTTCTTTGGTATATCCTACTACTGTTGGCTTTCCTGTTGTTCCACTCGAGCAATGAATTCTTTGTAACTCATTTTTTGGAACCGTAAATAATCCGAAAGGATAGTTATCTCTTAAATCCTGTTTATAGGTAATTGGTAGTTTTGAAATATCTTCAATTGACCTTATTTCCTGAGGTGATATTCCCAATTCATTAAATTTCTTTCTATAAAAATCCGATCTGTCCTCAAGATAACTGACCAAATTCACCAATCTTTCAGATTGGAGCTGTCTCAATTGGTCGAGTTTTAAATATTCAACTGAAAAATCCATAAAAACTAACTAACATTTGTTAGGTGTAAATTTAAAAAGATTTTGGGAGCTGACAAAATTTTTATGATTTTCGTCATATTTTGAATAGTTCTAAATAATTTATCCGAAAACAGTGCGGAATTTCAACAATAAATGATATTTGAATCTCCTATAAAATCTCTCATTTAACTTGTCATTCAGAATGGAATACAGTGGAGGATCTTTAGTTATACAATTTAGTATTTAGATTTTCTCAGTCAGAATGAAAAAGATTAAATTGAAGATTTCAATCCTTAAGCCTATTGTTTTTCATTTCCAAGAAGCCCAAAAAGTATCTTATTCCTGATCTCATCGGTAATTTCAGTAGTCGATTCTGTATTTCTTTTAAACCAGAAATAGGAATTGTTTAAAGTATGAAGAATAAATCTAGTCGTAAAAACAGGTGATTTTAATTCCCAATTCTCAGCTTTATAGATCATAGAAATTAATTGTTCAACTTCTTGCTGATATTTCTTCCTTAATTCTACAAATTCAGGAAGCCTTTCTTCAAGATGTTTCCATTCATTGGAATAAATATGGGTAACATCAGGGTTTTTAAGCACAATAGATAAATGTTTATCAATAAATAAATTCAATTTATCTTTTGGATTGAGATCCGTGTTTTGTACTTCCTCCAGCTCTACAAAGAAATCTTGTGCAATTCCAAAACAGATCCATTCAAGAATCTCTTCTTTAGATCGGATATGTGCATACAAGGAAGCAGCCTTTATATTCAGCTTGGTAGCCAAGTCTCTTACAGAGCTACCCATATAACCTTTCTCTTTGAAAAGCTGAACGGCTTCGTCTAATATTTTTCTTTGTTTTTCTTTAAGCTCCATCAGTAAAATACAAAAGTAACTTTTTTGATTTAAACTGTAGATTTTTGGTCTATAAAGTTTTTAGATACTCTTTTTAATCATAATAAGACTATAAGAGATGTCAAAATTTACAACTGATTTTTAAAAAATGGAAATTTTGTCTAGTGAAAGCGCAGCTCAAAATGCAATATTCGGAAATTTTGTCCTAAATATTTGAAAATTCAATAATTGAACAGTTTTTGCGATATGGTACTCGAATTAAATGATTAAAATTAGATCTAGGACATCAGACTTTAGATAAAAGATTTTAAAATTTATTTTAATTCAAGGTCTTATGGTCTGAAATCTAAATTGCTTAAATCAACTCAAAAATATAAAATATGAACTTAAATCAATATACTGTAAAATCACAAGAAGCCATCCAGGCAGCCCAGCAAGTTGCTATGGAATTTGGCAATCAAAGCATAGAACCTCAACATCTACTGGAAGGAATTTTTCAGGTAGATGAAAATATTTCACCTTTCTTATTAAAAAAATCTGAAGCAGATGCAAATCTGGTAAGGGAGCGTAACCGAGAAAATTTAGAAAAACTTCCTAAAGTTCAGGGCGGAAACATTTACCTTTCACAATCTGCCAATAAAGTTTTACTGGACGCACCGAACATTGCAAAAAAAATGGGTGATGAATATGTAACGATTGAACATTTATGGTTATCACTTTTGGAAACAAACTCTGAAGTTTCTAAAATGCTCAAGGATATGGGCGTGACCAAAAATCTATTAGAAGGTGCTATTAAAGAATTAAGAAAAGGAAGTAAGGCGAGCTCAGCAAGTTCAGAAGAGACTTACCAATCCTTAAATAAATATGCTAAAAACTTCAATGAACTAGCAGCCGAAGGAAAACTGGATCCAGTAATCGGGCGTGATGAAGAAATTCGTCGCGTATTACAGATTCTTTCCCGAAGAACTAAAAATAATCCGATCTTAATCGGTGAACCTGGTGTTGGTAAAACAGCTATTGCTGAAGGAATTGCTCACCGCATCATATCTGGGGATATTCCCGAAAACCTAATGGATAAAACATTATATTCATTGGATATGGGTGCCTTAATTGCGGGTGCTAAATATAAAGGAGAGTTTGAAGAGCGTTTAAAATCTGTTGTTAATGAAGTTATAAAATCAGACGGACAGATCATTCTTTTCATCGATGAGATTCATACACTGGTAGGTGCTGGCGGTGGAGAAGGTGCTATGGATGCGGCTAATATTTTGAAACCGGCTTTGGCAAGAGGAGAGTTGAGAGCCATTGGAGCAACAACTTTAAATGAGTATCAAAAATATTTTGAAAAAGATAAGGCTCTTGAAAGACGTTTCCAAAAAGTAATGGTTGATGAACCGGATACAGAGTCTGCAATTTCTATTCTTAGGGGTATTAAAGATAAATATGAAGCTCACCATAAAGTAAGAATCAAAGACGAAGCAATTATTGCTGCCGTTGAGATGTCTCAAAGATATATCACAGATCGATTCTTACCAGATAAGGCCATTGACCTTATTGATGAAGCTTCTGCAAAATTAAGAATGGAAATCAATTCAAAACCCGAAGAACTGGATGTTTTAGATAGAAAACTGATGCAGATGGAGATTGAATTGGCAGCCATTTCGAGAGAAGGTAACCAAACCAAGATAGAGCATTTAAAAGAAGATATCTCAAAAATTTCTGAGCAGAGGAATGAGATCAATGCTAAATGGTTAAAAGAAAAACAAAAAAGTGAGGATCTTACTCAAATCAAGAAAGATATAGAATCTCTTAAGTTAGAAGCTGAAAGAGCTTCCAGAGCAGGAGATTATGCTAAAGTAGCAGAAATTCAATACGGAAAAATCAAGGAGAAAGAAGATGCTTTGCAGAAACTGGAATTAGAAATGCAAAACCATCAGAATGAACTGATCAAAGAAGAGGTAACCTCTGAAAATATTTCGGAAGTAATTGGAAAGTGGACAGGAATCCCTGTAACAAAACTTTTACAGTCCGAGAGAGAAAAATTATTACATCTTGAAACTGAACTTCACCACAGAGTAGTAGGACAAGATGAAGCTATTCAGGCAGTAGCTGATGCGATCAGAAGAAACAGAGCGGGCTTAAGTGATGAAAAAAAACCAATTGGTTCATTCCTTTTCTTAGGAACAACAGGAGTTGGTAAAACTGAATTAGCTAAAGCTTTAGCAGAATTCTTATTTGATGATGAAAACAATATGACCAGAATCGATATGAGTGAATATCAGGAGCGTCATTCTGTTTCAAGATTGGTAGGAGCGCCTCCTGGATATGTTGGATATGATGAAGGCGGACAGTTAACGGAAGCAGTAAGAAGAAGACCTTATTCTGTGGTACTTTTAGATGAAATTGAGAAAGCGCACCCTGATGTCTTCAACACTCTGTTGCAGGTTTTAGATGATGGACGTCTGACAGATAATAAGGGCCGTGTCGTGAATTTCAAAAATTCTATTATTATTATGACCTCGAATTTAGGTTCACACTTAATTCAGGAGAATTTTGAAAATATCACTGAAGAAAACCAGGATGAAATTGTAGATAAAACGAAAGACGAAGTTTTTGATTTATTAAAACAAACATTACGTCCTGAATTCTTAAACAGAATTGATGAAGTGGTACTATTCCAGCCTTTAAGAAAAAAAGAAATTGGAAAAATCGTTCAGTATCAATTAAGGGGCTTCAATGATATGTTAGCAAAACGAAACATTATTATGACCGCAACTCAGGATGCTGTGGATTACCTGATGAATAAAGGATATGACCCTGCATTTGGAGCTAGACCTTTAAAAAGAGTAATCCAACAGGAAGTTTTAAATAAATTATCAAGAGAGATTCTTGCAGGAACGGTAAATGACGGTGATAGAATCACTTTAGATTATTTCGAGGAAACAGGACTGGTTTTCAGACCAGCAGAAAAATAAAGTAGTTTTTTTCATATATATATTATTTTTGTAGTAAGTGCTGTAAACAAAATTTACAGCACTTATTTTTTATTAATAAATAACTCACATGATAGATACTTATTCATACATTTACAATGACCAAAAAATTAATGTAATTAAAACAAGAACTATTATGAAAAAATTAAAAAGACATCATTTAAAGAAAATCACTGGAGCTGGACCGGCTCCTATCTATTGTGACATTGGCGGCGGCTGTCCACCCAATCTTTGTTGTACTTCTGACAATACATGCAAAGACTTCAGAAAATATCCATGTGTTTAAAAAATTATCTTATAAAAAAAGCGGCGAAAATAAAATTTTCGCCACTTTTAATTTTATACAAATTATTTAAGTGCAGAAAGACTGTTAAGAGGATTACTTACCATATCTTTCATATCACTTCCTTTTGGGAATGCTGTAAAATAGATACACTGACTACCTCCTTTTTGTTTTCCTTTACTTGTCATATCTGAACTGAAGCTATTCTGACCTATATTGATAGAAATGTTTACCTCAGTAATTCCTTTTGCCACCGCTTCTTCTTTCACATATTGAAGATATCCTTTTAGCACATTAACACTATAAAAGTATTGTCTTTTTACCTCTACACCCTGTGCATCTAATGTTTTTTCATTATTAAAAGTATACGTATCATACAAAAGCGCAGCTGCGTCGTCAGCAATTAAATAATTTTCAAAATTCTTATCTACAATATCATTTTTATTTGTTGTTGCATCTGGTGGAATAAGATTACCATGATTCATTGCTTCAACACAATTACTTGGAGAAATAGTATCATTAGCTGTCTTATAAGACATTAGATACATGGTCTGATATCCTTTGTAACCTTGTCTCTGATGGTTATCTATCACATTATTTGCAGGATATTGTCCAATATTAACTCCAATTAAGGCATCATCTCCTACTTTTAACTTCACATGATCGACATATGCTTCTAAAACTTCTATTGGATAAACCACCTGTCTGGCATCCTCACCAGATAGTCCTTTAGCCGTCCTTCTTCCTAATAATAAAGTATAGTTATTAGCTAAATAATTATCTCCAAGTGTTTGCGCAGTTTTACTATTAATCAACTGATTCTTGTAATCTTGCGAAACCACTGTACCTTTGGACAAGTCATTTTCAGAATCACCATTACATGACTGAAATAGCATCCAAACCGATAAAAGGCTTATAAAACCTATGCTAAAAATTTTTGTTTTCAAAATGATTTTTTTTTCGATAGTAAATATATCCAATTTCGTAGAAATAATATATAATAAATTGGTTATTTTCGCAAAAAAATAAGACTAACTCAATATTAAAAAGCAATATAGCAATTTTTAGGACACTTCATTTTTGATAAGGATAGCAGTATGCAAATAAAAAAAAAGAAATCCGTAAAATCACGGATAATAAATAGGAAAAACACCTGTTATTTAACATAAAATTTTTCCGAGATTTGCAGAACTAACTAACAATGTGTTAAAAACTAACATTATGGAAACAAAACCTATCTTCGAAGGTGATATTGAAACGCTTAGCGCTCCAAACACCATGACCACATCTTTTATTCAAGAACTGATCAATAATTATCGTAACAATCAGTTACAAGCTATTAATTCAAATCTTGAAATGAACGACGCCCACTCTATTTGGTTTGATCTACCAAAACTGAAAAAATTCATTGCTGACCTGGAAACTGAAGCTAAAAAAATTGACCCGACAACTACTGATAATGATCTTGGTATCAGATTTTATTATGCCGCTTATCCTAAATCTGAAAATTGGGCAATTATGGAAAACCATACTGTTCCAAAAGAATATGCAGAAAGACATACTTTAGTAATGGTTCCCACTTTGAAAAAAGAAGATGAAAATGGGGATCTTTTGGATTATGATTTTAATCCTTTAGCATCTAATGGCCACGCAATGGCGATGGCATTGAAATCCCGTAATGCAGAAACTCCTATTGAAGAAGAAGGACTTGCACAAAATCACGGAAATCTAATTCCACCTGACGGAACCAAGTCAGAATTATTTTAAAGCCCTCAATAAACAATTATTTAAATAGTAGTACACATAATGACTGATTTCCAAAAAGTAATACAAGAATCTATGTTCTGGGTAGAAGGTCTAGCAGCTTTTACATCCATTTTGTCTTACAATAAGATCAAAAATCAATATTGGAAATACTTTATGTTCTATTTAATCTTTATTTTCTTGTGTGAAGCAGTGGGAAAATGGGGTGATTTAGTTATGGAATATAATAAAGCTGCGTTTTATAATTATTTTGTAATTCCTATTCAATTTATATTTTTTTATTGGTTATATGCCGCAAAATCATTTGAAAACAGAAAACTATATATTGTCTTATCTTTATTATATTTAGTATCATTTATCCCAAGTGAGATCCTGTTTTCTACCGATAAAATAATGTTTTCTCTAAATTACACTTTAGGTTGTCTTATTCTAATGATCTTGGTGGTAATGGAATATTATAAACAGATTAACTCTTCAAACATTCTTAGTTTTGGAAAAAACAGAATGTTTTATATCAACCTCGGTGTAACTTTATTTTATATTGGAACTTTACCTTTCTGGACATTTTTGACTTTAATCAGAGAGTATAGAGGAATTTTCAATATATATTTTGACTATTTTTTGATATCTGGAATTATTATGTATTTATTATTCTCAATTTCATTCATATGGGGAAAACAGAACTCTTAATAACCATTATCTTATTCAATATATTCTTTGTATTGTTTGTAGCCGCTGTTATGGTATACATCAGAAAATACAAGCAAAGAAAAAAAGAATATTTAAATGAAATTGAAATAAAAAACGAGATTCACCAAAAGGAACTTCTGGCTACCCAACTAGAAATTCAACAAGCTACAATGCAACAAATAGGACGTGAGCTTCATGACAATATAGGGCAGAAGTTAACGCTTGTAAGTCTTTATACTCAACAGCTTTTGTATGAAAATAAGGTTCCGGAAGTAAGTGAACGAATTGAACAGGTTTCACAAATTATCAATCAATCGTTACAGGATCTAAGAAGCCTCTCAAAAACATTGACTGATGACAACATCAACCAAAAGGAAATTGTAACTTTAATTCAGGAAGAGGTTGATAATACCAATGCTTTTAAAAGATGCAATGTAAGTTTCAATCATAACTTCAAACAGCTCGACTTAGGATTCGTGCATAAAAATGTTCTTTTGAGAATCACGCAGGAATTTATTCAAAACAGTATTAAGCATGCCAATTGCAAAAATATTTTCATTAACCTCAATACTTCCGAAGAAATACTTTGGGAACTTAATATTCAGGATGATGGAATTGGATTTGACAGATCCAGAATAACCTCAAATGGTATAGGGCTAACAAACATGAAAAACAGAGCTGAGATCATTGGAGCTCATTTTAGTTTGGAAAGTTTGAAAAACAAAGGAACCAGTATCAATATTATTTTAAAAAAACAGCCATGAAAAAAACAATTGTTATCGTAGATGACCACGTCCTTATTGCAAAGGCACTAGAAGGTATTATTGATAATTTTAAAGACTTTGAAGTTATTTATGTCTGTGAAAATGGAAAGGATCTGATCCAGAAATTTGAAAACAACAGTAAGATTCCTGATATAATTCTACTTGATATCAGCATGCCAATTATGGATGGTTTTGAAACTGTTCTCTGGCTTAAGGAAAATCATCCTGACGTTAAGGTAATGGCCTTAAGCATGCAGGGCGATGACAAAAGTGTCATTAAAATGATAAAGAACGGCGCAAAAGGCTACCTCCTAAAAAACACTCATCCAAAAGAGCTTGAAACGGCTCTTATTAAACTTAATACAGAGGGATTTTTTTATCCCGAGTGGGCGTCAAGAATTATTTTTTCCAATTTAAACAATGAGAAAGAATCTAAGGATACGGTGAGGATTTCAGATCGTGAAAAAGAGTTCCTGAAATATACTGTAACCGAACTTAGCTATAAAGAAATCGCTGACAAGATGTGCTGCAGCCCCAGAACTGTAGAAAGCTACAGAGATCAACTCTGTGAAAAATTAGATCTAAAAACCCGAGTAGGACTGGCTGTCTTTGCTATTAAAAATGGTTTCGATTAATTTCTAATCAATAAACCAATTGTAAAATAGGAATACATATGATTTACTATTTAGCTAAGATCTTGTTTAATCCCAATAAAAAATACTTTAAAAACTTTCTCGTTCTGAGGAAGTTTTTTTATTAAACGATGCTGTTTGGATCTAAAAAATTGCAGAAAAATGCATTTAGAATTTTAATCATTGAAAAATTCTACAATCTCAACCTCATCTAATCACGAAAATCATCTCGTTAAAAATATTCATTTAAATTTCAAATAAATCTATGTTTTACAATATTAAAATAATCTAAAGTTATTTTTTTAAACTAAAACTAAATTGAACATTAATAAATTCAATCCAAATTATATTTTGCGAATTATGCAATGAATAATAGATTTTGTTATATAATTACAATTAAATTGAAGAAAAATACATGGAAATTATGAAAATAGCAAAAATCAACTAAATCAGCTTCACCAAAGAGTAAATCAATAAAAATTGCAGTAAAAAACTATATTATTCACTTATAAAACAGAGTAAATATTATAAATTGATAAAATAGAACCTTGCAAACTAATTCAAAATAATATAATTTCGTTTTTCCACAAAATATATAAATATTGAATTAATGAAAAAACTACTATTCGGAATCCTTGCGCTAGGATTCATGTCCGCTTGTAACAGCGACAATGTAACAAATCAAAGTGAAAACCCTTCAAACAAATCTGAGCCTTCCGGCTTAGCTGGCAAAAGATTCTGTCCTTCAGAGGAAATCAGAAAACAAGCTCTACAAAACAATCCTGAGCTTAGACAAAGATATGCTGCACTGGAAGCTAATACAGAAAAATTCATGAACGATATCAAACTGGGAAAAGTTCTACCGGATGGTACTGTTGAAATTCCCGTAGTAGTGAATGTATTATATAAAACGACCGCTCAAAATGTTTCAGATGCAAGAATCGCAGAACAAATTGCTGTATTAAATGCAGATTATGGAGGAACAAATAGTGATGTTACTAAAATTCCTACAGAGTTCCAATCAGTAAAATCAGGTGATGTAAAAGTAAGATTCAAATTAGCAAATACGGTAAGAAAAGCGACTACAAAAACAAGCTGGAGCGATAATGATGCTATGAAGAAAGCGTCTACTGGCGGTATAGATGCAACTAACCCTACCAATTATTTTAACATTTGGGTGGTAAGTAGTATGCCAACCAGCCAAGGAGAAATTCTTGGATATGCCACTTTCCCAGAATCTGCTGGATTATGGAATGACGGTGTAGTTATTGCAGCTCCTTATTTTGGAAAAACTGGAGCCTCATCTCCATTCAACCTAGGTAGAACAGCGACTCACGAAGTAGGTCATTACTTAAATCTTAGACATATTTGGGGAGATGCAAATTGCGGAAATGACCTTGTAGCTGATACACCTACACAAACTTCTGATAATGCAGGTAAACCAACTTATCCTGTATACAATACATGTAGTGGTGTTTCAAGATCTATCATGTTCATGAACTATATGGATTATGTAGATGATGCTGCTATGTTTATGTTTTCAGCAGGTCAAAAAACTAGAATGCAGGCTGTAGTTGCCTCGTCTGGCTCAAGAGCAGGTTTAAGAGTTAACTAAAAAAACTTTTTATATGTTAAAAGTCTCTTCTCAGCTTTGAGAAGGGACTTTTTTTTATACTTTTGATATCGGTTTAAATTCAAAATTAAACTACACAAAAACACACAATGATGAATAAATTAGCATTAGCATCCTGCATGTTGCTAACATTATGCTTTTATAAAGCTCAGGATACTCTCCAACTTAAGAAGGATCAGCAATATATCATTTCAGATATTGCTATTTCAGAGAAAAAGACTTTCCTACAAAAAGAATGGGTAAAAAAATCAATTGCCCCTACTTTACTTTTTGCAGCAACAGCAGCAACTTGGGGAGAACGGGAAAACATCCGGGAAATCCGAAATCGTTATATTCCGGCTTTTAAAGCAACCTTTGATGATTACCTTCAGTATGCGCCCGCAGCAACAGTATATGGACTAAAAATAGCAGGGGTTAAAGGACGGAATAACATTGGAAGAGCCACCCTATCATATGCAACCAGTATTGCAATTATGGGCATTATCGTGAATTCTATAAAATACACCTCAAAAGTCGAACGCCCGGATGGCTCGGCAAAAAATTCCTTTCCATCAGGACACGCAGCAATGGCTTTCACTAATGCGAGCTTTTTACATAAGGAATATGGAATTGTAAATCCTGCCTATAGTATTGGTGGATATAGCGCTGCAACACTTACTGGTCTGGGCAGAAACCTCAATAACAGACATTGGATGCCGGATATTCTGGCTGGTGCCGGAATAGGGATTATCTCAACAGAATTAGGATATTTTTTTATTGATAAGATTTATAAAAATAAAGGTGATAACTTAAGTTTACTTTCCCGAATAGAAAGCAACGGAAATCCTTCCTTTCTTTCCATAAAATTAGGATCCGCTTTGGCTACTACCAATTTCCTTAAAGAATCTGAATTGGATGATCGAAAACAAATTGGTTTCGAGGCGGGATTGGAAGGTGCCTATTTTTTTTCAAAAAAGTGGGGCATCGGTGGAGATATGAGTTTTAGCAGTTTTCCCATAAAACCTATCCGATTAACATTAGATGACGAAGAGCATTATGAAAATTTTGATGTAACAACTCAGTCTTTAGGGTTCCTGAATTTCGGAATCGGCCCCTATTTCTCACATGAATTTTCAGAAAACTGGCAAATAACATTAAAAGCTACCGCAGGATACTCAACACCGGCTAGCGGAAAAATATTTGTAAAAAGTGAACACATTGATAATCCAAATAACGAACTTGAAGTCGCCTCTTATAAGCCTTCAAATGCTTTCCGATGGAATTTTGGAAGTGCACTTACCTATAAGCTTAATCCTGAATTAGGAATTACCGTATATGCAGATTATAATCAATTGAAATCTACGATGTCCTATAACTTCAGTGATATTGTAAAGGATGACGACGAGATGAATGAAGTATTTAACAGGGTTTATGCCAAAGAAAAAATTAAATATTTTACAGTAGGATTAAGATTGACAGCCTACTTTTAGTAAAAAATAAGCCTTCAAAAATTTGAAGGCTTATTTTTTATAAATTTTTAGAATTATTTTCCGGAGTATAATCCATAAATAGACCTCCGTCCAGGCTTACTTCCTTCACTTTCTTTTTGATTGGAATCGTTAAAGCAGTTTGTTTCTGATTTTTCTCCCATAGAGAAGGGGTAAAATGTAGATTTTCAACACCACCATCATCATACTTTATTACCGCATCAAATGGAATAGCAAACCCACCAATATTATCTATATTTACAGTAAGTAGATCGTTCTCCTGAGCTGCCTTTGTAATTTTCAGATCTATATAATTGTTGCTGTAGAACCAGTTATTCCAAAACCAATTAAGATCTTTTCCAGATCCTGTGTTCATAGAATTAAAATAATCCCATGGGATCGGATGTTTTCCATTCCAATTATCCATATAGTGATGTAGAGCTTTCTTAAACAAATCATCTCCTAAATAATCTTTCAGGGCCAAATATGATAAAGAAGCTTTAACATACGAATTGTTTCCATATCCTGAACCACTTACCTGGGTACTCATGGTTATAACAGGTTGATCCTGTTCTGTAGATGGATCGTTGATCCATTTTTTTACTCTGAAATTTTTATAAAATTCTTTTGCTTTTGCTTCTCCATTTTCATCAATCCCTATTAAATATTCTAATGTTGTCGCCCAACCTTCATCCATAAAAGCATAACGGGTTTCATTAATTCCCATATAAAAAGGAAAATAAGTGTGAGCAATTTCGTGATCGGCCGTTAATCTTGCATCCTGAAAATCATCAGGAATACTGCTATCATTGATCATCATTGGATATTCCATATCAGCATACCCTTGGATGGCAGTCATTACAGGGTATGGATATTCTACACCAGGCCAATTTTTTGAAAACCAATCCAGATTATAGCGCATCCAATCTACATAATGCTCAAAATCTTTTGCTTCAGCTCTATAAGCAGCCTGCACACTGGCTCTTTTTGTTTTTAGCTGAACACTTGCTCCATCCCAAACGTAATGATTGCTTAAAGCAAAACAAAAATCAGTAATGTTGCTGGCTTTGAATTTCCAGATATTCCATTTATTTTGCTTGGTTACCTTTCCTGATTTCATTTCTTCCTGATTGGCAATATGAACTACCTGGTCACTTTTTAATGAAGATCTGTATCTCTTTAAATAATTTGGCTGCAGCACTGAATCAGGATTCAGAAAATCTCCGGTTGCCCAAACTACATAATTTTTAGGAGCAGTAATCGCAAAGTTATAATCATTAAAATCATTATAAAACTCTTGCCTGTCTGAATGTGGAAGCACATCCCAACCATTATAATCATCATATACAGAAATCCTAGGGAAAGAATAAGCTACATAAAAAGTCTCAGGATCAATTTGCCCTTCTCTTCCACTTTGTACAGATAAAGGATATTCCCATTCTATTTTGATTTCAGATTTTGATTTCGATTTTAAAACAGTTTGTAGCTTGACACTTTCGACAGTCCCCCAATCGTCACTATTTACATTGTATTTTTCTCCATTTACAATGAAAGATTTAATATGTAAACCTAAAGATAAGAAGTCCTTTGATACAAAGCCAGATCTTGGAGCTTGCGGTTTATGAAGATTATTTACAAATCTTATCGCCAGTGACTGTAAATCATTTGGGCTATTATTAGTATAAGTAATGGTTTCTTTTCCAGAAACTACTTTTGTATTAGCATCTACTTTTACCTCAACATTATATATTCCTTTATTCTGCCAGTAGTTTTTTCCTGGAGCCCCTGAAATGTCGCGTGTTCCATTTTCATATGCTTTTTTTATATTTCTTGGCATGTATAATTCCTGACCTGAAAAATGGTGCACCGAAGCAACCATTAACCATCCAAAAAGCAGTCTCTTCATATCTTATTTTTAAAAATAAGTGTCAAAATTAGGTAAAATGTAACACAGAATTATAATTTATCATCTTTTTAAGTCTGATAAAAGCAAGTTTTAACATATTTTATTTACATCCGATCTTGTTCATCTGCCTTTTTTATGTTCTTTGTATTCTTAACAGACTGATTTCCAAAGTTAAATTTTAGGGTAACCGAAAAACTCTGAACATCACGATAATCCAAATAATAATTATCCTGATTAGCGTATTTTGTACTTACCTTCTCTCCGGAAGTCCTAAAAATATCGTTTAATAAAAGACTTGCTTCCAGCTTTTTGCTGAAGAATTTCTTATTCATCACCAAATAGGTGGTTGAAGAACTTGAAATCCTAAACGTTCCCTGTATAGAAGGAGAATTATACTGATGTCCAACTTCTATTTTCCAGTCACTGTTTTTATCTAATGTGAAGCTTGTGGAAACATCCGAAACCCAGTTCCAGACTTTATTTTTATATAAAATATTATCAACACCAATAAAATAATTTTGATTATTTTCAAGATTTTCAGATACACTTAAACTCCACCACGGCTTAAGCTGGAAACTTTTGTATAAACTCAACCCGTATGCTTCTCCTTTTTCAATATTTGTGTAATGATAGATCAGATTATTATTGCTGGGTTCCTGATATGAAATCTCCATTGATGGGGAAACCTCTTTTCGGTAATAAAAATCAAAATTCCATTCCTTCCAGGTATAAGTTAAATTAAGATTATGAATAATTGTTGCTTTCAATTTTGGATCACCCTGGAAATATGAAAACAAGTTATAATAGGACTTTGCAGGATTTAGCCATGAGTAGGAAGGCCTGCTGATCCTCTTTCCATAAGATAATCCAAATTGGTGATTATTCTCTGTTGTGTATTGGGCATACAAAGTAGGAAATACTCTCCAATAATTATTTGTATTCACTTCGTAAGGCTCCGAGACAATACCCTCAAGATCTGTTTTTTCAGCACGTAAACCGGCTTTAAAGTTCCACTTCCCGGGATTGTAAGCCATTGAACCATAAAGTGCAAAATTATGTTCCTTATAATCAAAAACATTACTTTTTTCAGGTCTGTATTCCACCTGCCCATTTTCGTTATCAGAAAAATCCAATTGACTATCTGTTTTTACAAAGCTATATTTTGCACCTGATTCCCACTCCCACTTCTCATTTTTCCATTGATAATCTGCCTGGGTAGAATACAACTGAACATTATTTCTATTATTCGTTAAAAAATTATTTTCTCCCGGAGGCTGATTAATAAAATCAAGATGAGTAAGAACATTTTGATATTTACGGGTATTATTTCCTGCAAAATAATTGATCCACGCCAAGCTGCTTTTTTTGTTTAATTTTCTTTCCACCTGAAAGCTTAAGGAATTATTGATGGAACGAGAATTATGATCATTGATTGTGATATAACTAGATTCAACCACATTTTGATTATTATAAATTAAAGTAGGTACATGATAAGTTCCGAAAGATCTTGGATTAAAATTCCCAGAGTAGTTGAGACTTAAATTAGTGAGACTATCCAATTCGTATTCAACATTAAAATTCAATGTATTCTGACTCTTATTTTTGTCTTTTCTGTTCATTGTACTGATCCATCTGGTAGCACTTTCTACGTAGTTTACATAATCTGTTCCTTCACGATAATAAGTTCCTGAACCAAAATAATAACTCCCCATCATTGAAAGCTTATCTTTCTTATAATATTGAGAAATTCCTACCAAGCCTTTTGCGTATTGAGTTTGTACATACTTGGAAGAAAGTGTACCACGATAGCCCTCTATTTTATTCTTTTTCATAACAATATTGAGAACAGCACTTCCTGATGCTTCATATTTCGCAGGTGGGTTGGTAATTACTTCTACAGTTTTCAACTCATCTCCTTGTGTACTTTCTAAAAGATTCTTGAGCTCATCCCCTGTAAGCATAACTTTTTTATCATTGATGGTCACCAGAATACTTTGACTTCCCTTAATAGCCAAAACATCATTATTAGCTGTAACACCAGGGGTTTTCTTTAAAATTTCCCATGCATTAAGAGAGGAAATATTGCTATTCTCCACATTAAATTCAAGACGGTCAATCTTTCTTTTAACCAATGGTTTTTGTTTCGTCATCACCACCTCCTGAATATCTTGAATCTCTTTTTTTAAAACAATATTTATCGGTTGATTTTGAATTTCCAAATCCAGGTTTTTCTCAAACTGGACATACTCCAGATCCTTAACGATTAATTTTACAGATTTTTCAGAAATATCCTGTATTACAAATTCTCCATTTTCATTAGTAATTAGTTTTTTGAGCAATTCATTTTTTGAATTTACAATTTCAATGGACACCAATGGAAGCTTTTCTCCTTCAGCATTTAATACCGTTCCTTCAATTTTTTGTTTCTGAGAAAACAGAAATATTGGGAGACATAAAAAAAATAGAAACTTATACATGACTTTTATTTTAACAGAAGAAAGATCTTCCGTTACAAAAGTGTATATTATCAGAGGAAATTTCGGTTAATAGAAGGTTAATGATGAGTTAATGTCTATTAGGAAAAAAGGAAATTTTTATATTTGTTCAGATGATTTCCAAAAGTAAAAATCTTATCGCTCTTTTTACAGTACTATTCTTGTTTCTCTTAGGAATTCAAGCTTATTTTACCTATAAAACATATCAATTAAGAGAGCGTGAAATCTATAGAACTATACATAAAAGACTTACTCCATATACGGACAGACTAGAGGACAAGGGTGGGGTAAAAAAGATACCTAATCAATCACTGCAACAGATCTTTATAAAATACAACAATAAAGAAATCAGTAAAAAAGAATTCTTAGACTTTTTCACTACTAACAGAAAGAATGTTGAGAAACAATTCAGCCAGTATGTAGATAACGAATTCAAAAAAGAAGGATATATAATCGCCGTGAAAATCGAGTATAAATCCATCACTTTTGTCCCTACAAAAACCAATCTCATAGATCAACCTATCATTGTTTACGAAACTGAAAATAAAGTTACAGAACCTGGATCCACCAATACCGGGACATGGGAAACTTCTTCAAAGTCAGTTTCTGATGATCTTCCAAAAATTGAAAGAAATAACACCTTCTTTTTAAAAAGCCAAACCAGTTATCAAATTCTAAATATTAAAAATATCGTTTTTAAAGACCTGGCTTTACTTATTTTATGTTGTATTGCAATACTATCCAGTGTTCTAATACTGTATATTTTCACCGTTAAGAATCTCATCCGACAACAAAGACAGGTTGAAATTTTACATACAGTTGTTGACAACATCTCGCATGAGTTTAAAACCCCCATTGCTACACTTAAAATAGCTTCAAAAGCTTTAAAAAAGAATTTAAATCCAGAGACACTACCACTTATAGACAGACAGATCACCCGTCTTGAAAACCTGATGTCTCAGCTTCATGAAGATGAAACAGAAGAAGAAATATCTACAACAAAACCCGAAGACTGGGACTTCTTTATTGAAGATCTAATCTTTACGTATTCAGAAATCCAGTTTGATTTAAAAAATGAAATATCACAAGAACTTCCATTTGATAAAAACCTGATGGAAACTATGGTGAAAAATCTTTGCGAAAATTCCGTGAAATATGGTGCATCTATTGTAAAAGTTAAGATTACCCAACCATTGCATCATTTAGAAATTGAAGTTTCGGATAATGGACAGGGAATGGAAAAAAAAGAATTGAAAAGCATTTTTGAAAAATTCTATAGAATACAATCCAATAACATACACAATACAAAAGGTTTGGGTTTAGGCTTATATTTTATTCAAAAAATCATCAAAAAATATAATGGAAAGATAGAAGTTGCAAGTAAGCTAAAAGAAGGAACAACGTTTAAAATACAAATGCCTTATGAAAACTAAAATTCTTTTGGTAGAAGATGATCCTGACTTTGGAATGATTTTGAAACAATATCTGGAGCTGGATGAATTTGATGTAACCTGGTTTCAAAATCCTGAAGATATAATACCTTTATTAGATTCGGACTTCTCTTTCCAAATTGGAATTTTAGATATTATGATGCCAAATATCGATGGATTTTCTTTAGCTAAAATAATCCTAAAAGAGAAACCCCATTTTCCATTACTTTTTCTAACCGCAAAAAATCAAAAAATAGACAGGCTTACCGGTTTAAAAATGGGTGCTGATGATTATATCGCTAAGCCTTGTGATCCTGAGGAACTGATCCTTAGAATAAGGAATATTTTAAAAAGAAGTACCCTTCCATCTGTAGAAACACAATTAAAAATCGGTGATTACATTCTCGATTCTGAAAAACTTCTGTTATCACATCCTAAGGGAAATGTTCGACTAACGATCCGTGAAAAAGATCTCATACTTTATCTTTTAAAATACAACCATCAAACCATAAAGCGTGATGACATTCTTGACAACCTTTGGGAAGCTAATGATTATTTTTCAGGAAGAAGTCTGGATGTTTTTATAAGCAGACTTAGAAAATATTTCAGTGATGACCCACAAATAAAAATCCAATCCCTGAGAGGAATTGGATTCGAAATTGATTTCCCGAAGAAATAATATTTTATAATGATAGATCTACAATAACAGGAAAATGATCTGAAGGGTATAATAAGTTCGTCCTTCTATCATTAATATGCCTATGGGATCTTACTTTCATTCCTTTTACAAAAATATAATCAATCCTGTCTTTAGGGATTTCATTGACATTGAATGCCGTGAAAGTTCCTACCGGACCATAATGTTTAGTTTCGGAATTATAAAAACTATCTTTAAGATTTTGAGAAATGATTTTAATTGGTTCACTGGTATCCGTTAAATTAAAGTCTCCACTTAACGTTAATGGTAAATTTTTAGGATTTAACCCTTTTATCTTTTTTAAAATTAATTCTGCGGATTTCGTTCTTGCTACATTTCCGATATGATCAAAATGAAGATTCATTGCTAAAAATTCTTTTTTAGATTTCTTATCCTTGAAAACAGCATAAGTACAAACCCTGTTGCAGGCAGCATCCCAACCTTTGGAAGGTTTTTCAGGAGTTTCCGAAAGCCAGAAAGTGCCTGACTGTAATACCTGCAATCTTTCTTTATCATAAAAAATAGCCGAAAACTCACCATCTTCTTTACCATCATCTCTTCCTACTCCTACATAATCATAGTTCTTCAATCCACTTTTAAGGTCTTTCATCTGCTCCGGAAGTGCCTCCTGAACTCCAAAATAATCCGGGTGATAATACATTAGTAAGTCCAGTACCTCCGGTTTTCTTTCTGTCCATGCATTTTCTTTATCAGAATCTACCTGAAGCCTGATATTAAAACTCATTACTTTAAGATCCTGTGAGAATCCAGTAGCAAAAAACATTAAAAAAAAGATTGAAAACTTAAAATTCATAATCATAATTATTTTAAATAATAAGATAACAAAAATAAAGCTTCTCTATGATAGAGAAGCTTTAAAAACATGATTATATTGTTAAATATTTGTTCTTTTAGATGTTTTAAAGAAAACTATTCTCTTGTGAATTTGAATTCTTTTGAGCCCTGCGTAAAAGTAATCGACTTTTTATCTTTACTAAAAATGATAGCGAGTCCAGCCTGATCAAAAGTAAATTTACTGTTACCAGCATATTCAAGCGGAAACTCAGGTTGTCCTGTTCCTTGCCCAAAAAGCTGTCCGTTTTTTTCAGTAAATGTTATTTTTATTGGAACTTCTTTACTACCAAATATTCCTGTAAATTCTTTCAGGTTAATTTTTTCAGCAGGCTTTACTTCTTCTGTAGGCCAGCTATTATTTTTCGGATTAATATCTGGGATCTGAGAATTCGGATCCAATTTCACCTCATTGATCTCTTTAGCAGTATCTACTTTAAAAGTCCATTCGTTATTACGTTTCCAAAGTTCAATAGGAAGTTTTACAATCTGTGTGGTTCCATCTTTAAACTTGATCTGTACTGTAGTTGGCATCGGTAATTGACCAAGATTCTCAACCGTAATCTGAGCTCCATTTTTAAAATCGCCATTGATGTATTTCACGTTCTTAACGGATTGATCAATTTTCCATTTATTAAAGAACCAACCCCTCCAGAACCAGTTCAGTTCTTCACCGGAAACATTTTCCATTGTATGAAAGAAATCCCATGGTGTTGGGTGTTTAAAAGCCCATCGTGCAATATATGTTCTAAAGGCCTTATCAAATTTTTCAGGACCAAGAACTGATTCTCTTAAAATCCCTAATCCCATACCCGGTTTAAAATAAGCAAGAACGCCAATGTTTCTTTCTTTCATATTATCGGCACCAACCATTATCGGCTCAAAATTATCACTCATCAGAAAACTTCCGGTTTGAGCGATATTCTGTTTTTTATAATATTCACCTTTATTGAAAGCTTCTGTAGATAATTCATTGATAAATGTATTAAAACCTTCGTCCATCCATGCAAATAACCTCTCATTAGAACCTACAATCATTGGAAACCAGTTGTGTCCGAATTCATGGTCGGTAACTCCCCAAAGGTCATCGCCTTTAGAATCCATATGACAGAATACAATACCCGGATATTCCATTCCACCTTCATTTCCAGCAACGTTTGTGGCTGCCGGATAAGTATATTCATACCATTTCTGAGAATAATGTTCTATTGCTGCCTTGGTATATTCTGTAGATCTCCCCCAGGCCTTCTCACCACCACTTTCTGCGGGATAAGCAGAAATAGCTAAAGATTTTTTACCACTTGGCAGGTTAATTTTTGCTGCATCCAATACAAATGCCGATGAAGATGCCCAGGCAAAATCCCTTGCCTGATCTATTTTAAATTTCCAGGTTTTAGTTCCTGAGGATTGATTTTTACCAATTTCTGATTCTGGACGGATCATTATAGTTTTATCACTGTTTCTTGCCTGCTCCCATCGGTTATTTTCTTCCTTGCTATATACTTCTTTATAATTGAGAAGTTCTCCAGAAGCTACTACATACTGATTAGCTGGAACCGTAATGTTTGCTGTGATATTTCCATATTCTAAATAGAATTCTGATGCACCAAGATAAGGCATTGTATTCCAACCCAGCACATCATCGTAAACACACATTCTTGGATACCACTGTGCCATGGTGAAAACTTTACCATTTTTAGTTTCCTGTACTCCCATTCTATCAGACCCATATTCTGGAGATACAAAAGAATACTCTATTGTAATTTTTGCGACTCCACCTTTTGATTTAAGATCCTTAGGCAGATCAATCTGCATTCTCGTATCGGTAATCGTATATTTTACATCCTTACCGTCAAGTTTCACAGATTTAATTTTATAACCACCTTCCAGTTTTTCTCCATGAGCACCATTTCGGCTTCCTGTCATAGGTACTACACCATTACCACGTGAGTCTTTCTCAAATAAATTCTGATCCAGCTGTAACCAAAGAAAGCTCAGTTGATCCGGGCTGTTATTGGTATATTTAATTTCAGCGGTACCTGTAATTTCATTTTTAGTATCGTTCAGGCTAACATTTAGATTGTAGTCAGCTGAATTCTGCCAATAAGCATGACCTGGCTGCCCGCTTGCAGAACGGGTTTCCGTCCCCGTCTGAGGATAGAAGAAAGGTTTGAATGCTTCTACATAATCATATTTCGGAGTTTCCTGAGCAAAAGCAGATCCTGAAAACAGAAAGACTGCAATAGCGGAAACAAGGGTTGGGAGTTTACAATTCATTTAAAAAAAATTTAAGATCTTGTTAGATAAGTAAAAAAAATCCCGAACTTGTTACAGATTCGGGAATATTTAACTAATTTGATTTTTTAGATTTGATCATAGCTTCTAAAGCATCCCACATTTCTTGCGGAACATCTTCCAACATATTGAATTCTCCAGCACCTTGAAGCCATTCACCACCATCGATGGTTACTACTTCTCCATTCATATAAGCAGAATAATCTGAAACCAGATAAGCAGCTAAATTAGCCAACTCCTGATGTTCCCCAACTCTCCTTAACGGCACTTTCTTTTTCATATCAAATTTCTCCTGTAGATCTCCGGGAAGTAATCTATCCCAAGCTCCTTTTGTAGGAAATGGTCCTGGAGCAATAGCATTAAATCTGATTCCATATTTTGCCCATTCTACCGCTAAAGATCTGGTCATAGCCAAAACTCCTGCTTTGGCACAGGCTGAAGGAACAACATAAGCTGAACCTGTCCAGGAATACGTCGTCACAATATTTAAAACTGTTCCTGGAGTTTTAGAATCTATCCAATGCTTTCCTATAGAAAGTGTGCAGTTTTTTGTTCCCTTCAAAACAATATCTAAAATAGAATCAAAAGCAGAATGCGTTAATCTCTCTGTTGGTGAAATAAAATTCCCTGCAGCATTGTTCAATAAAATATCAATTCTTCCAAATTCCTTCAGAGTCGCTTCTTTCATCGCTTCCACTTCATCCCAGTTTCTTACATCGCACGCAACACAAAGAACTTTACCTCCTGTTTCATCTTCCAGTTCTTTTGCTGTCCCCTGTAGCTTTTCAAGATTTCTTGAAGTAATAACAACTTTAGCTCCAAGCTCTAGAAAATATTTGGTCATAGCTTTTCCAAGACCACTTCCGCCTCCTGTTACAATAGCTACTTTATCTTTTAATGCGCCTTCACGTAACATTGGTTGTGTATATAAATTCATATAAATTTTATTTTTTCCTAAAAATACTAAATATTGAATTCATGCCATTTAAAATAATGGGATAAATAATAATGTTATAAATAGTTATTCTCTGCTATGTTTAAAAGTCATAGAAGAAAAATGACAATAGCTTACAAGACAAGGCAAAAAAACAACCTTGTCATAAATGGCAAGGTTGTTCTTATGATTATCTTATCGTAAAATGTATTATGAAACCACTACTCCTTTAAATGAAAGTGTTTTAGGAGTTTTGCTTTCGCTTGTTGTAACATTCACCGTTTTCATGAAAGGGCCTGCAGCAGCTGCATTAAAACTGGCTTCTACAAATCCTTTTTTTCCTGGAAGAATTGGAGTTTTAGTATAATCTGCTGTTGTACAACCACATGATGGCGCTACATTTTCAATAACTATTGGCTTTGAAGATGTATTGGTAAATTCAAATCTGATAATCTTTGGTTTTCCTTGCGGAATATTTCCTACATCTATAGATTCTGATTTCCATTTAATTGCATCTGCAATCATTCTTACTATTGAAGTACTTTCAGCAGTAAATACATTTGCATAAAACGGTGAGAATGCCAAAACAGCCAAAAGTGCTGAGATTTTTAATTTTTTCATGAGTATAAATTTTATTTGTTATAAAGATTTAAGGAACCGGTTATTATCTTTTTGTATAGCAAATGTAAAGCGGATTAGCACTACAACTTGTTAACCGCTGTCAAACATTTGTTAACGAGTTGTTAATGATAAAAGATTAATAGATATTTTTGGATAATATTGTTTCAGAAATGAAAATAAAAAAACTTAATATCATTATAACGTTAGGATTCATTGCTATTATCGGAATTTTAATAGCTCAGCTGCTATGGACCCGACAGGCATATAATCTTGAAGATAAAAAATTTAACCAAAAAGTAAATATCGCTTTATTAGAGGTAGCGGAAAAATTGTCTGGTGGAAAGGCTTCTTTCACAGAAAACCCTGTACAGAATATTGCCAATGACTATTACGTGGTCAATACCAATAATGAATTTCACCCTGTCGTTCTGGAACATTACCTTAGAACAGAATTCACCCGTTTTCAAATTAATACCGATTATGTATATGCCCTATACAATTGCCATAGCGATAAAATGATTTATGGGAAATATATGTCGAAAAATCAGGAGAGCCCCAGTGATAAGGTTATTAATTTTCCAAAGCATAAAAATCTTATCTATTATTTTTCCATACGCTTTCCTGATAAAACGACTTATTTAATAAGTTCACTTAGGTTTTGGTATTTACTTACATTTGCTCTTATTATCATTCTCTTGGTATATGTATATTCCATATATACTATTATTGAACAAAAAAAATTCTCAGAACTACAACGTGACTTTATCAATAATATGACCCATGAATTTAAAACACCATTATCTTCTATACTTTTAGCTTCAGAATCTCTCAGTAAGCAAAATATAGTACAGGAAAACCCCAAACTGCAAACTTATACTTCCATCATTATTAATCAAAGCTATAAGCTTAATAGCCATATTGAAAAAATACTGAATATTGCTAAAAATGATTCTTCAGGACTGTCCTTAAAGCCCATAAAAATAATATTACTTCCATTTGTTCAGGAAATTACCAGTACCATACAGCAAAAGAATGAAAATGTTACCATTCATGTAGAAATCGAAAACAGCTTCTCCATAATGGCAGATGAATTTCATTTTACAAATATCATTTACAACATTTTAGATAACTCCATAAAGTATTGTGAAGGAAAACCCCAAATTGTAATTTCAGCATCTAAAGACTCAAAAGGCTTATATTTAAAGTTTAAAGACAATGGAATGGGGATTCCTGCTAAAAATATTTCTGATATTTTTGAAAAGTTTTACAGGGTGAATACAAAAAAGACGGAGGAGATCAATGGTTTTGGATTAGGGTTATTTTATGTAAAAAAAGTAGTCCGGCAACATAACTGGAAAATTTCAGTTGAGAATAATACAGATAAAGGAATTACGGTAACGATCTTTTTCCCATTTTAAATTTAATAATGTGTAGATATGGAGAAATCTAAAATTTTATATGCAGAAGATGACAAAACTATAGCTTTCCTCATCAAGGATAGCCTGGAAAGTTATTATGAAATCTACTGTTATCCTGATGGAAGATCTGCACTTGATGCATTCAATAGCCAGAGTTTTGACATTTGTCTTTTGGATATTATGATGCCAGAACTGAATGGATTTGAAGTAGCCCAGGAAATCCGCAGTAAAAATTCTGAAATCCCCATCATTTTCATTTCTGCAAAAGCTTTAAAAGAAGACCGGATCAAAGGGCTGAAAATTGGTGCTGATGATTATTTGGTAAAACCATTCAGCATAGAGGAATTAATCCTAAAAATTGAAGTTTTCCTGAAACGCACAAAGAAAACAGATACCTCTCAGCTAAAATATAAAGTCGGAAAATATAATTTTGACCCCAAGAACTATACCCTGCAGGATATGGAAAGCAGCATCACGCTTACACAAAGAGAATCTGAACTGCTATTATATTTTATCCGCCACAAAAATGTTGTTCTAAAAAGGCAGGATATCCTTAAAGCGATCTGGGGTGATGATGATTATTTTATGGGACGGAGTCTCGATGTATTTATTTCCAGACTGCGTAAAGTACTTATTGATGAGAAGAATATTTTGATTGAAAATCTACATGGAATAGGTTTCCGTTTTTCTGAAAAAAAATAAATACTTAACGAATTTCATATAAAGTAAGGCAGTAGATAATTACTCTTTGTTTTTTATTTAATTTTATCTTTTTAAAAATTTACCTACCCATGATAAAATCAGGAACTTATCTTTTTGTATTCCTGCTATTTTTTAGCATCAGTTTTAAAGCTCAAAAATTTGAAAAATTAATTCAATATGTCAATCCACTTATCGGAACTGAAAAAATGGGGCACACCTATCCTGGAGCGACAGTTCCATTTGGCTCTGTTCAGTTAAGCCCTGAAACAGATACCATCTCCTATGAACTCAACGGAAAATATAATGGGGAAGTTTACAAATATTGTGCAGGTTATCGCTATGAAGACAAAACAATTGTGGGTTTCAGCTCTACTCATTTTAGCGGAACAGGTCATTCAGATTTAGGAGACTTATTGATGATGCCTACAGTAGGAAAATTACAATTCAATCCTGGAACGGCCTCCAATCCTGAAAGCGGTTACAGAAGTAGATTCTCTCACCAGAACGAAAAAGCAGAAGCTGGTTATTACAAAGTAAAACTTGAAGATCACAATATTTTAGCTGAGCTTACAACAACAACAAGGGTAGGCCTTCAGCGCTATACATTTCCAAAATCAGATCAGGCACACATTATTTTAGACCTGATGGCCGGGATTTATAATTATAATGGTAAAAACGTCTGGACTTATGTCCGTGTAGAAAATGGCCACACCATTACCGGATATAGACAGACCAGTGGTTGGGCAAGGACAAGAACCGTTTATTTTGCCATCCAATTTTCCAAACCTTTTAAATCATACGGTCAAAAAAACTATGATGGCAAGCAGGTTTATGGCGGTTTCTGGAGGAAATTTGACCAGACTAAAAATTTCCCTGAGATCGCCGGAAAAAATCTGAAAATGAATTTTGATTTCGACACGAATGAAAATGAAGCTATTGAAGTAAAATTAGCATTATCCCCTGTCAGTCAAAAAAATGCCATGGACAATCTGGAAAAAGAGGCCGGCAACTTATCTTTCGATCAGGTAAAAGTAAAAGCTCAGGAAAATTGGAACAATGAGTTAAACAAAATTATCGTTAAAGGTTCCGAGACCGAAAAAACAAATTTCTACACGGCAATGTATCATACATTCATTAATCCTACAACTTATATGGATGCCAATGGTGAATACAAAGGTTTGGATCAAAATGTTCATAAAGCGAATGGATTTACCAACTATACTACATTTTCACTTTGGGATACCTACCGAGCCTTACATCCTTTATTTAATATTATTCAGCCCAAACGAAATGATGATATCGTAAAATCTATGATGGCTCATTATGAGCAATTCTCTATGAAAATGCTGCCGATCTGGTCTCATTATGCTAATGAAAACTGGTGTATGAGTGGTTATCACAGTGTGAGTGTAGTGGCAGACGCTATTATCAAAGGAGTTTATACCGGCGATCCTAAAGCTGCATTAAAAGCCTGCGTTGAAACAGCCAACAAAAGAGATTATGAAGGGATAGGACAATATATAGATTTAGGTTATATTCCTGCTGAAAAAAGTGGAACTTCAGTTTCAAACACTTTAGAATATGCTTATGACGATTGGGCAATTGCTCAATTGGCAAAACATTTAGGTGAAACAGAAATTTACGATCAATTTATCAAGCGTTCCGGAAACTGGAAAAATAATTTAGATAAAAACATCGGGTTTATGCGACCTCGTTTAGCAGATGGAAGTTTCAAAAAAGATTTTGACTTACTGAGTACTCACGGGCAAGGATTTATTGAAGGTAACTCATGGAACTACAGCTTCTTCGTTCCCCAAAATCCTGATGAGCTTATTACTCTAATGGGTGGCAAGAAAAAGTTTTCAACAAAACTTGATGAATTATTTAGCATGCATTTACCTGATGAATTTTTTGCCGATACGGAGGATATTACACGTGAAGGAATTATTGGTGGCTATGTTCATGGAAATGAGCCGGCTCATCATGTCGCTTATCTTTATAACTGGGCAGGACAACCTTGGAAAACACAGGCACAGATCCGTCATATTTTAGAAATGCAATATAAAGCTACTCCAGATGGATTAGGAGGAAATGATGATGCCGGGCAGATGAGTGCATGGTATATATTAAGCTCTCTTGGATTCTACCCTGTTGCTCCCGGATCTGAAGATTATGCAATTGGAAGCCCGGCTATAGAACATGCAACACTAAATTTAGAAAACGGAAAAACCTTTGAAATTGAAGCGGTTAATCAAAGTCCAAAGAATGTATATGTAGAAAAGATTGTTTTAAATGGTAAAGAAATAAAGAATTTCATATTGAAACATTCTGATATTACGAGTGGAGGGAAATTGACTTTTTACATGAGCGCGAAAGCGAAGAAATAATTAATATTTATCATTCTCAAAAAACATAAAAGAGGCTGTCTAATAAGACAGCCTCTTCAATTTATTCCTGAATCTCAAAAAGCAAACGCTCCCCGAATTTTTCTTCCGCAATTTTTCCGTTATCATATACCAAATGACCATTTACAAAAGTATGAGTCACTTTAGAATGGAAATTCATGCCTTCCAATGGACTCCATCCACATTTGTACAAGATATTTTCTTTAGCTACCGTCCAATTTTCATTTAAATCAACCAGCACTAAATCTGCTTTATATCCTTCTCTAACAAAACCTCTTTTATCAACTCTGAATAAGATAGCCGGATTATGACACATCTTCTCAACAATCTTTTCTAAAGAAATTTTACCATTCTTAAAATTCTCCAACATTACCGTCAATGAATGTTGAGCCAATGGGGCACCTGAAGGACACTTTGTATATACATTCTGTTTTTCTTCCCAGGTATGTGGAGCATGATCTGTCGCAATCACATCAATTCTGTCATCCAAAAGAGCTTCCCAAAGTCCATCTTTATCTTTCTGCGTTTTTACAGCAGGATTCCACTTTATTAATCCGCCTCTGGTTTCATAATCCTCATTGGTAAAAGTTAAGTGATGTACACAAACTTCGGCTGTTATTTTTTTATCTTTTAAAGGGATATCATTTCTGAAAAGTGCTGTTTCCTTGGCTGTTGAAAGATGAAAAACATGAAGCCTTGCTCCCGTTTTTTGTGCCAGTTCGATCGCTTTGGAAGAAGACTTATAGCAAGCTTCTTCGCTTCTTATTAAATGATGGTATTTTACCGGAATATCTTCACCATATTCATCAAGATACTTTTGAGTATTTGCTCTGATGGTTGCTTCATCTTCACAATGAACGGCTATCAGCATTTTGGTATTGCTGAATATATTCTCTAAAGTTTCAGGGTTATCTACTAACATATTTCCTGTAGAAGAACCTAAAAACAATTTAATCCCCGGAACATTTCTAGGATTGGTTTTTAGAACTTCCTCAAGATTATCATTAGTTCCCCCCATCATAAAGCCATAATTCGCATATGCTTTTTTAGAACCTATCTCATACTTATCAGCTAACAATTCCTGAGTTACAGCGTTTGGAACGGTATTAGGCTGATCGATAAAACTTGTAATACCTCCTGCAATAGCAGATCTGGATTCACTTTCAATATCTCCTTTATGTGTTAATCCTGGTTCACGAAAATGCACCTGATCATCAATCACTCCTGGTAAAAGAAACTTTCCGGAAGCATCAATAACCTGATCAGCATCTTCAGAAATATTGGGCTGTATTTTAGAAATTAAATCATTTTCAATTAAAATATCGCTTTCAAAGATCTTTCCTTCATTAACGATTGTTACATTTTTGATAAGGGTTCTCATTTACTTTTCTTTAGACTTTAGATTCCTTACAAAATTAAGGTTTATGAATGAATTTTAATATCCTTGATAAAAAATCAATTTCTAAATATTTACATTTGCAAGAAATTTCGCATTTTGAAAAAACTTCTTAACGAAACTATTATATATGGAATTGGGGCAATTATGCCGAGAGTGATTGTAGTATTGCTTAATTATTTATTCATAAAACACATCGATGTCAGCGATTTTGCGATCTTCACCAATCTCTATGCATTAATTTCTTTTGTTAATATTGTTCTCTCTTTTGGTTTTGAAACAGCTTATTTTAGATTTTCATCCAATAAAAATGATGAACAAAAAGTTTTTAATACTTCATTTTGGTTTCTAACCGTTTTATCCAGTGTTTTTTTAATATTGGTATTACTTTTTAATCAACCGATTGCGAATGTCTTCGGATACTCTAAAACACCGGAATTTATCCGATGGTTTGCCTGGATCGCATTTTTTGACAACCTACTTGTTATACCTTTAGCTTGGCTGAGATTTAATAATAAACCTATTAAGTATGCAGCAGTAAGAGTAATACAAGCTATTTTCCAGAGCATTTTTGTAATTGCTTTGTTCCTTTATATTCCCGAAGAACTTAGTTTTAAATTTGGTTTAAAAGAAAAAGTAACCTATCCTTTTTACAGTAATCTAGCAGCCAGTTTTTTAGGGTTTATTCTTGTTTTTCCAATTATACTGAAACTTAAATTTCAGTTTTCTAAGGACCTTTTCATTCAAATGATTAAGTACTCGTGGCCAATTATGATCGCGGGATTGGCATTTATGGTGAATGAAAACTTTGACAAGTTTATTCAAAAATTTATTATAGATGATGGAGCGGCCGGAGCTTATGGTGGCTGTTATAAAATGGCAGTATTGATGACTCTCTTTGTAACTGCATATAGAATGGGTATTGAACCTTTTTTCTTTAAACAAATGCAAAATGAAAATGCTAAGCTCACCTACGCAAAGGTAACTGAATATTTTTTTTTCTTTGCTTCTGTTGTTGCTTTAGGAATCATTGCTAATGTATCATGGATAAAGCTTTTGCTGGTACCAAACAGTTCTTACTGGATTGCCATAAATATTATTCCGATTATTGTAATTGCCAATTTATTTTTTGGAATTTATTATAATCTTTCAACATGGTATAAAGTGACCGACAGAACAAGAGTAGGTACCTATATCTCCTGGACAGGTGCTATAATTACCATTGTTTTAAATCTTTTACTTTTACCTAAATATGGTTTTATGGTTTCTGCCTGGGTAACCTTAGCAGCTTACTTTACCATGATGGTGCTATCTTATTTTTTAGGTCAAAAATATTATCCAATTCCATATAGGATGAAGAAAATCTCTTTCTTTATTCTACTTTTGTCCGTATTCAGTTACATGATAGTCAATCTTTTCGATTATAATTTCTGGGTAGGTAACCTTTTATTTTTATCTTATACGGGAATCTTATTGTATACCGAAAAAGATATGTTATTATCAAGAATCAGAAAAGACTAAACTTTGGTCTCTATTTTGATGCTAGTGAATTTGAAAAATTAAACGAATATTTAAAAATAATACGATTACGCATCTAACTGGGTTTTATTATTACCTATAAACCATAAATCAAATAAAAAACAACTAAAATATCCAAATATAATTTATGAAAATTATCGTTCCAATGGCTGGACGTGGTTCCAGATTACGTCCACATACACTTACCGTTCCAAAACCATTAATTCCTATTGCAGGAAAACCTATCGTACAGAGATTGGTAGAAGATATTGCTAAAGTTGCCGGTGAAGACATCGAGGAGGTAGCTTTTATTATCGGAGATTTTGGTGCTGAAATTGAAAAATCCCTGATCCAGATTGCTGAAAAATTAGGCGCAAAAGGAAGTATATATTATCAAAACGACCCTCTTGGGACAGCCCATGCTATTAAGTGTGCAGAAGATTCAATGCAGGGAGATATCGTTATTGCATTTGCAGATACTCTTTTCCGTGCAGATTTTCAATTGGACAAAAATTCAGATGGTGTTATCTGGGTGAAAAGTGTAGAAGATCCTTCAGCATTTGGTGTTGTTAAATTAGATAACTATGGTTTTATCACAGATTTTGTTGAAAAACCTACAACTTTTGTTTCAGATTTAGCAATTATTGGTATTTATTATTTTAACAGTGCTGAAAAATTGATGAGTGAAATCAATTATATCATGGATAATGATATTAAAAATGGTGGAGAATATCAATTGACAACGGCTCTAGAAAATTTAAGAGCAAAAGGAGGTAAATTCAGTCTTGGTAAAGTAAATGACTGGATGGACTGTGGAAATAAAAATGCAACTGTAGAAACCAACAGTAAAATTCTTGAATACGAGAGAGAAGAAATGTCTCACTACCCTGCTTCCGCAGTAATTGAAAATTCTTTAATTATTCAACCTTGTTTTATCGGTGAAAATGTAAAAATTTCCAATTCTAAAGTAGGACCTGGAGTCTCACTTGGAAATAATACAGTCATTGTAAATTCAAATATTGAAAATTCATTGATCCAGGAAAATACAAAGATCAATCACGGAAATCTATCAAATTCTATGATTGGTAATTCGGCACAGTATTTCGGAGTAGCAAGGGAAATTTCGTTAGGTGATTATTCTGTTTTAGATTTTTTATCTAAATAGTTAAAAACTGACATTAATAAATAAAAATATATTCAAACCACACAAAATGTTTTGTGTGGTTTGGCGTTAATATTGCAAAGTAATATTTTAATCGAAAAGATAAATACATGAAAAATTGGGTTCCATTACTTTTATTACTTCTCGTTTTGTCATCTTGTAAAACTCGGAACGTTGCTAAAAATAATAATAGCAATGCTAAAGACAGTATTGTCATAGAAAACAACAACAATCCAAAAGATGTAAATGAACCTGTAAGAGATAAATTTACATTCTATGAACATGTAGTGATCCCACCAAAATTTGATCAGATTAAGATCAACAGTAAAGTAAATGTAGAGACAGGAAGTTTTGTACCGACACTTGACGCGACCATCTATATCGAAAATAATAAAAAAGTGTGGATGAATTTATCTGCATTGTTTATTAATGTTGCCAGAGGAACAGCAACACCTGAAGGCGTAAAAGGATTTGACAGAACCAGCAAATCATATATCGATTCTGATTTTGAATATCTCAATCATTTATTGAACGTTAATTTCATCGATTATAAATCTTTGGAGAAAATATTAATGGGTAGAACTTTTATAAAAATTAATGATTCTCAATTCAATCTTACAAAAAATGCTCAGGGCTATCAACTGGTATCGACTGTAAATCAGAAAATCGTAACAGAAGAAAAGACCAGAGAATATAAAATTTCATTGCAGTATGATGAAAATTACGATCTTTTGAGTGTTCATCTTAAGGATGTCTTATCACCGGATGAGCTAGAAATCTCTTATAGCAATTGGGGGGAATATAATGAAATTCGTCTACCAAAAAATGTTAAAATAATTATAAAAGGTTCAAAAACAAGTCAGATTTTACTAGAAAATACGAAATTTGATTTTTCGAAGATGGAGGCGGCCTATTCAGTCCCAGCCAATTATAAGAAAATTGAAATTAAATGATTAAAAAATTTAGCTTTTTAATAGGTATTTTATTGTTCGGATTGCACAATGGGCAACAAAACAAGGAACAATTGCAGAAGCAAAATGCTGAACTTAAAAAACAAATCACCCAAATAAATTCAGATCTAGCTAAAACAAGAAACGAATCCAAGCTTTCTATAGCATATCTTACCAATATTAATAAAAAACTGGCTTTAAGAGAAAAAGTTTATTCTAATACTCAAAAGGAAAAAAGATTTATAGAAGACGACATTTATCTGCGTCAGTTGGAAATCAACCGTCAGAACAAAGAACTAGCCGTTTTAAGAAAGAATTACGCTGAAGTTTTGGTAAACGCCTATAAAAATAAAGGAGTACAAAATAAAGTCACCTTTATTCTTTCTGCCAAAAATTTAGGCGAGGCAATTCGAAGAGTCCAATATCTTAAAGAATACTCCGATTATCAGGATAAAAAAGCAGCCGAAATTACAGATGCCGCCACTCAGATCAAAAAAACAATTGCTCAGAGACAAAAATCTGTGGTGGATAAAGAGCACCTCTTGGTTAACCAACAAAAAGATTTAACAACAATAAATGTTGAACGTGCACAGAAAGAACAGCTTGTTCAGGAATTTAAGAAAAATGAATCTAAATTAACCGGTGAGCTTAAACAGAAACAAGTACAATCAAAAGCACTTGAAGGACAGATCAGAAGTATTATTCTTGAGGAGATCAGAATTGCCAAAGCTGAAGAAGAAGCAAGAAGAAAAGCTGAAGCAGAGAAAATACGTTTAGCCAAGATCGCTGCAGAAAGAGAGAAAGCAAGAATTGAAGCTGAAAACAGAGCTAGAGCTGAAGCGTTGGAAAGAGAAAGAAAATTAGCTGAAGCTGAAGCTAAAAAGGCTACAGAATTAGCTGCAAAAAGAGCGGAAGAAGAGAGAAAACGAACAGAAGAAGCTGCACGTGCAGAATCCAATGCAAAGGATGAAGCAAGAAAAATAGCGGCTGCGAAAGCTTCATCAGAAGCGAATGCAAGAGCAAGAGAAGCAACCAATAAATTAACAGCTGCAAAAGCTGCAGAGGCAGCATTGGAAAAGAGAAAAGATGATGAGAAAAAAGCTGCAGAATCTAAAGCTATGACAAGTTTTGGGGTTTCTACAGCCGCTGGAAATAATTTTGCTGAAAACAGAGGTAAGCTAGGCTTCCCGGTTGATAAAGGCCAAGTTACCCATCGCTTCGGTAGACATCCTCATCCTGTTTTTAAAAATATTGATGAAGAAAATAATGGAATTAAGATTTCCGTTCCGTCTGGCACTCGTGCTAAATCCGTATTCCCAGGCACCGTTTCTTCAGTTATCGCAAGTAGTGACGGTACAAAAACGGTCATGATAAAACATGGAAATTATTTTACAATATATTCTAATTTAGGAGGTGTAAATGTTTCTAAAGGACAGCAGGTCTCTGCAGGTACTATTGTAGGTACTGTAGGACAGGATTTTGATGGCTCTTATACTCTTGATTTCCAGGTATGGAACGGCAGTACACCAGTCGACCCATTAGGGTGGGTTTCTTATTAAAAAAAGACTAACTTTGTAAAAAATTTAGAAATGGAAACATTAACAATACTTGCCTTATCATGGCAACATATCCTTATCGTGGCAATCCTTCTTGTTTTACTTTTCGGAGGTAAAAAAATTCCGGAATTAATGAGAGGTGTGGGATCAGGTATCAAGGAATTTAAAGATGCAGTAAAAGAGGAGGATAAAAATCCGACTGAAAATAAAAACTCTTCGACAAATAACCCATCTAGCAACTAAAATTCTTCAGAATTAATGAATTTCACAGAGACTGCATGGAAAGTCTTCAATCAATCTATTGAAGACTACCACGTATTTGATGACGTTAACAATCTAATTAATAATCCTTTCGAAAAAGACAGTTTGGAACGAATTTTGTACGCAAAGAACTGGATTGATACCGTTCAATGGCATTTGGAAGATATTATTAGAGATGAAAATATTAATCCGGTTGAAGCTCTTCAATTAAAGAGAACAATAGACGCTTCTAATCAGCAAAGAACTGATTTAGTGGAATTTATTGACAGCTGGTTTCTTAATAAATTTAAAAATATAACTCCTAAACCGCATGCAAAGATAAATACAGAAACACCCGCTTGGGCTGTAGACAGATTATCAATACTTGCACTAAAGGTTTATCATATGTCACTAGAAGCGAATAGAGAATCTGCTTCTGAAGAGCATCGTTTAAATTGCCAGGCAAAATTAGATGTGCTTCTTATACAGAAAGAAGACCTATCAACTTCTATTAATCAGTTGCTTACTGATATTGAAAACGGTGATGTTAAGATGAAAGTATACAAACAAATGAAAATGTATAACGATGAAAGTCTTAACCCAATCCTTTATCAAAAGGGGCAACAAAAATGAAAAGATTATTTTTTTTTGGAATACTGTTTATACTAACTTCTTCTTGTGCATCGGAAAAATTAAATTTTTCTCCGTTGTCAAGTAATTTTTATAGTGAAGCAAAAGGTTCAGATTCTGATAGAGGACTCAAGAAAAGCATAGACATTAATATCAAAGAAAATGTAAATGCCTCTGAAATATCTAATTTAATTTCCACCTTTCCTAAATTTAAAAACATTAATGTAAACGAAGAAGTAGTTTCACTGAAGTACAGCTTGCAGAATTATTTATATGCAATAGATGCCAATAATGTTGCAGGAAAGAACAGAGCTGTTAAAAGCTTTGAAAAATCTTATAAAAAAATTCAGAAACTAAGACAGAACCTTCCAAAAGATGATGACGAAATACTCAACAGATATCTGGTAAGATTGAAAACCAATATTTCTGTGATCGAGGATGCTATAAAAGGAAATTAAAAAACGACTACCTTATTAATGATTAAAATTCAAGCGGAAGCAAACGTTCCTACGGAACATGGAACTTTCCGAATGATCGCTTTCTCTGAAAACGAAAATGACTGGATGCCTCATATGGCAATCATCGCTGAAAACACAGACTTTTCAAAACCAGTCAATGTACGTTTCCACTCAGAATGTATTACCGGTGAAGTGTTCCATTCAAAAAAATGTGAATGTGGGCAGCAATTAGATGCTGCAATGAAATATATCCATGAAAATGGGGGGATTATTATTTATCTTCGTCAGGAAGGAAGAAATATTGGGATTATTAATAAGTTAAAGGCTTATTCTCTACAGGAAAAAGGATTTGATACTGTAGAAGCCAATTTACAGCTTGGCCTTCCCGCAGATGACAGAAATTTCAATGTAGCCATTGAAATTTTAAATGTCCTGGAGGTAAAAGATATTAATCTCCTAACGAATAATCCTGAAAAGGTAAAATATGTTACAGAAAGTAATATACACCTTAACTCAAGGATTCCTTTACAAATCCCTGCTAATGACATTAGCAGAGGCTACCTACAGACAAAAAAAGATTATTTTGGTCATCTACTGGATGACAATGATAATTAAGATACAAACAAAAGGCTTCGGAATAAATTCCGAAGCCTTTTTTAATTATAAAAAACTGAAAAGATATTATTCTAATTCTTAGTCTTTATTTTAGACTCATCAATATTGTAATATTTAATTACACTATAGTAATCATTGTAATCCACTGGAGCCGAAGCTTTACTACTTGTTTTAGCAGATCCTGTATTAGCAGGTAATATTACCACTCTAAATCTTTTATTCGTGTAATACGTTGAATTTCCACTTGCGCTTAAATTCAATGTAGAATTTACGTTAATACCAATATCAAACTTACTGAAGTCAAATGAATAATCTACCGCAACATTGTTATTAGTAAAGAAAGTATAAGGAAGCAATCTCCAGATTGGAGAGTTATTATTCGTAAGACCTGTTTGCAAATAAATAAGAACAACATCAGATTGTACTAATGGATTGGTAAATGCATCTGAATACTGATATAAATTATCATTTGTTCTCGTGAAAGTCGGCGTAATATCAAAAGCTGTACCTACCGTATCATGATCTTCAAAATTGTTATTATCATCATCTTTATCACAGCTAAAAATAAATAAGCTGACAAAAGCTAATAGGAGGATTGGAAGAAATTTTTTCATTTTTATAAAAGTTTTAATTATTATTTATAAAGCACATCCAAAACATATACCAAAAAACTTAAAAACATCCATTATGATGATTTTTTTAATTGTATTTTTGTTCTTATTCTAAAGTTATGAACAAAATAGTTTACACTTCTCTCTTCATATTCTTATTCATCAGTTCAAAAATCACTGCCCAGTATCAGCCAAAGGGCATTTCTCAGGCAGATATAAGTAAGGCGAACCAATGGGTTGATAAAACGTACAGCTCTCTTTCTCAAGATGAAAAATTAGGACAACTTTTCATTGTTGCCCTTTATACTAATAAAGATGAAAGCCATATTAACCAAGTTAGAAATATTGTAATCAACGATAAAATCGGCGGATTGATTTTAATGCAGGATGATGCAGCAAGAGAAATTACGCTCGTCAATGAATTTCAGCAGAAGTCTAAAGTTCCTTTAATGATAGGAATGGATGCTGAATGGGGTCTTTATCAAAGAATAGCGACAGCTCATAAATTTCCGTGGGCGATGACCCTGGGCGCTATTCAGGATAAGAATCTTATTTATCAAATGTCTGCTAAAATAGCTGCAGATTGTAAAAGAATGGGGATCAACTGGGATTTTGCTCCTGTAGTAGATGTTAACACGAATCCAAACAATCCTATTATCGGAAACAGAAGTTTCGGCTCTGAGGTTGACAATGTTATCAATTCGGCATTAGCGTATTCAAATGGACTACAGGACAACAATATACTTGCCGCAATAAAACATTTTCCTGGCCATGGTGACACAAGTACAGATTCTCATTTAGATCTGCCTGTTGTCTCACATCAATTGGACCGACTTAATGCAGTTGAACTTGCCCCTTTCAGGGCATTAATGAATAAAGGAATTGGAGGCGTAATGGTAGCCCACTTATATGTCCCAACACTAGAATCAGGAAAAGGAATTCCGGCTTCTGTATCTAAAAATATTATTACAGGATTATTAAAAGAAAAATTAGGATTTAAAGGCTTAATTATTACTGATGCTTTAAATATGGGAGCTGTAGCTAATAAGTACAAACCTGGAGAATTAGATGAATTGGCCTTCAAAGCAGGAAATGATATTATGCTTTTTTCTCAGGGTGTATCTGAAGGTAAAAAGTTAATTCAGAAAGCTATTGATAATGGAGAAATTTCACAATCCCGGGTAGAAGAAAGTGTAAAGAAAATATTACTTACAAAATATTATTTAGGTCTGGAAAAATACAGTCCAAAAAATCCTGAGAATATAAATAATGACCTTAACAATGATTCTCACAAAGTTTTAGTTCAGAATCTTTATTCTAATGCTTTAACTTTATTAAAAGATGAGCAAAAGCTGCTCCCACTTAGCGGAAAACAAATTTACTATGTCCCATTGGAAGAAGCTCCTTTTCAAACATTTGCCAACCAGTTAGGCTCTAATGTAATTATTAAAAAAGCCAATGAAATTAATACAATTCCTTCTAATTCTACGGTAATTGTGGGTCTCCATAAAGATAATTCTACTGCCTACAAACCTTATAAAATTTCAGCAGAATCAAAAAGAGTTCTGACCGATCTATCAAAAAATCAAAAAGTCATATTAAATGTATTTGGAAGTGCTTATGCACTAAAAGACATTGATATTTCTAAGATTTCAACTGTTCTTGTTTCTTATGAGAACAACGATGATTCAATGATTGCAACAGCAGATGCTTTACTCGGAAAAACAAAAATCTGGGGAAGGCTTCCAGTATTGATCAACGATCATCTAAAAGCGGGAATGGGTATCGACTTGAATTCAGGTTCAGCTCCTGATACGAAATCGAATTCAACTATATTTACAACATCAAAACAATAATAAATCAATGAAAATAGGCATACTTTGCTACCCAACATACGGCGGAAGCGGTATCGTAGCAACAGAACTTGGAATGTCCCTTGCCAACAAAGGCTATGAGGTTCATTTCATAAGCTCAGCTCTTCCGGCAAGATTAGACATTACCAATCCAAATATTTTTTTCCATAGAGTTAATGTTCAGACTTATCCCCTATTCCAATATCAACCTTATGATATTGCGTTAAGTTCTATGATATACCGTGTCGTAAATTTATATAAACTCGATTTACTTCATGCTCATTATGCAATTCCTTATGCTTATGCGGCATTTACGGCAAAGCAGATGCTACAGGAAGATAATAATGATATTCCTTTGGTAACCACTCTCCATGGGACAGATATTACTTTAGTTGGGCAGCACCCAAGTTATAAACATGCGGTAGAATTCTCAATTAACAAATCGGATGCGATCACTTCAGTATCTGAAAGTTTAAAAAAAGACACTCTCCAATTTTTTAATATTAAGAAGCCAATTCAGGTGATCACCAATTTTATTGATAATTCTGAATTTGATGAATGCAATGAGTGCCAAAGAACGCAGTTTGCTGATCCTGATGAGAAAATATTGATTCACGTTTCCAATCTACGTCCTGTAAAACGTGTGGAGGAAGTTCTACAGATTTTTAAGAATGTAAATAAAAAGGTAAAATCTAAACTCATTATTATCGGTGAGGGTCCTGATATGGAAAAGGTCAATCAGTTCTTAGAAGAAAACCCAGATTTAATTTCTAAAATCCGTCTTCTTGGAAAAGTAAATGATCTGTACAGAATATTACAGCTTTCGGATGTCTTCTTATTACCATCTGAGCAGGAAAGTTTTGGTCTGGCCGCATTAGAAGCAATGGCAGCGAACACCCCGGTAATCAGCTCCAATGCAGGTGGAATTCCTGAAGTAAACATTCAGGGTGAAACAGGTTTCTTAGCCGAAATAGGAAATGTAGAGGCTATGAGTAACTACACCATTAAATTATTAAGTAATGAGGAACTTTTAGCCAAAATGAAGATCAATGCGAAAGAACAGGCTATAAAATTCGATTTGAAAAACATTCTTCCTATATATGAAGAAATGTACATAACAACTATAGAAAACTTCAGGAAGGAATTAACGAAAGCATAGTGCTTTATAAAGACTTCTGTAATAATATAATTAAGGCTTGGATTTTTAATCCAGGCCTTTTCTAGTTTCATGAATTTTCAATCACATTTATTGCTTGATCTGGGTTTAGTTTTTACCCTGTTTCAAATGATTACATGTAATAATTGAATATGACTTCTTCATTCATCTAAAATGATCGATACTGATTATCTTTAATTAAAATGAAGGAAAAAAAATAAAAAAACAGCTATAATATCCCATTTGAATATATATCCTATACATCCATAAATATACAATACGGCGGTGAAAAATCTTAAGAACGAGTTGATAAAAGTGCAATATTTATGATATATTTATTATTACACTTATGACAGAAAAATTACTTCAATATCTTTGGAACTTTAAAATTTTCAAAAGTTTTGACTTCAAGGATATTGAAGGAAATCCTATTGAAATAATAAATTTCGGTAAATGGAATACCAATGCCGGCCCTGATTTTTTACTTGCTAAAATAAAAACTTCCGACTTAACTTTAAGTGGAAACATTGAGCTTCACGTAAAGTCATCTGACTGGATTTTTCATAACCATTCCCAAGATCCCAATTATCAGAATATTATCCTGCATGTTGTTTTTCAAAATGACGTAGAAATTGAAGAATTCAATGATAGAAAAATTCCCACTTTAGAGCTGAAAAATTTTATCGATGAAAATTTACTTTGGAAATATGAAAAACTGATTAATGAAAATCAGTTCATTCCTTGTGAGGGTATTTTTAATAAAAACAGTATTCCCATTAATTTTCATGAAGAAAACATTCTAAAAAAGCTGGATCGGAAATCACTTGAACTAGAAGACAGTTTAGAACGATATAAAAATAACTTTGAAGCCATTCTCTTTCATAGTCTTGCTTATACCTTCGGATTAAAGGTAAATGCCTTTATATTTAAACAAATTGCCGAAAGCATAGATTTTGCTATCATTAATAAAATCCGGCAGAATAAAACACAATTGGAAGCCTTGTTGTTCGGAATCTCTGGCTGGCTTGAAGATCCACAAGATGAGCAAATGAAAATTTGGAAAAGAGAATTTGATTTTATAAAAGTTAAATACCAAATATCCGATATGCATTTCAGACCAAAGTTTTTGCGATTGAGGCCTCCAAATTTTCCAACCATTAGACTTTCGCAATTAGCAGACTTATATCATCAGCATCAAAATTTATTTTCAAAAACCATCCTTTCAAAAAATACCGATGAATTAGTGAATGTTCTAAAGAACATAAGTGCATCTGATTATTGGAATAATCATTTTAATTTTGGAAAAATATCTCCCATTAATCAGCCTAAGACATTAAGTAAGGATTTTATTGAGCTTATTATTCTAAATACAATTCTTCCTTTAAAATATACTTATCACAAATATCATGATGAGGAAATAGCTGATGAGATCATTGAGTTTTATAGGAATTTACCTCCTGAAAAAAACGCTATTATAACCTCTTGGAAAAAACTGAATATAAAAATCAATAATTCATTAGAAACCCAAAGTTTCATTTATCACTTTAATAACAGCTGTGAAGAAAAAAATTGCTTAAATTGCAGTATTGGATTTAAACTTTTAAAAGATTCTTCAAATGCTTGATAATATCCGTCATAAAATGGAAAGAGAATGGTTTGGTGTTCTGACAAGAATGGGTGCTAAACTGGGAATCCCTGTTTCTAAATTGAGGGTATTCTTCATTTATTCAACATTTGCAACAGCCGGTTTTTTCTTTCTGATTTATCTGGGTTTAGCTTTTACGCTATGGATCAAAGATATTTTCATCACAAGAAGACCAAGCGTTTTTGATTTATAATTATGGAATTTCTACCTATTACTTCATCTGAAGATTACAGAATTAAAGATATTTACTATTCCTATTCAACCACTTTCCCTGAAGATGAGAGGAGAGATTGGGATCAGTTTGTAAAATTATTTACGAATCCTAATGTTAAGGTAATCTCTGTATTACATGAATCAAAGGCAATTGGATATCTTATCATTTGGGAATTGAGCACTTACACTTTTGTTGAGCATTTTGAGGTTTTTGCTGAATTTAGAAGCCAAAAGCTGGGATCTCACATTACAGGATATTTGTTTAAAAACTATCCGAGAATTGTTCTTGAAATAGAACCAGATCATTTAGGAGATGATGCTAAACGACGCTACTCCTTCTATCAAAAGAATGGTTTTTCGTTAATTGATGAAATGTATGTACAACCAAGCTATGGTGAGGGAAAGCATCCATTAGACCTGTGGTTATTAGCGAATTATTCTCCTGAGGATCTAAAAAAAATTAAAGAAGAAATTTACGATATTGTTTATCATTAATTATAAAAGCCGGATAATGTCCGGCTTATTTTTTATAAAATCTTTCAATATAATATAAGGAAGAAAGTAAATTTAATCTACTTCGTACTCCAGTTTTATAGTAATACTTGCTGCTTTCTCCTTAGAAGAGGTATTAAAAGCTCCACCATAAGAATAATCCTCGTTTGAGTTGGGTGCAGTAATCTGAATAACACCCATTGTTGCTTTTTTAAGATGACCAAGACTGCTTCCTGAATTTTCCGCTATTTTTTCTGCGCGTTCTTTAGCATCTTTAGTAGCAGTGGCAATCATTTCCTGTTTTACGGTAGTCAGTTTTGTATAAAAATAAGACGGTGAAGAAGAAGTAAATTCAATTCCTCTATTGATAATTTCTGTTATGTTTCGGGATAAATTTTCAATTTTAGCCACTTCCTTGCTCTCTATTGATACAGTCTGAGTAAGATTGTATCCGGAAAATTCTCCTTGTACATTATTACCATTTGAATCCGTATAATTTCTAAACTGTTTCTGAATATCCACAGAAGAATATATAATCTCATTCTGCTTTATTCCTTTTGAAATAAGATAATCGTTGATCACTTTTTTATCAGCCAATAGTCCATCATAAGCCAATTTCAGATCAATATTATTTTTTGAAAAACTTCCAGACCATGTGATCAAATCCGATGTAAACTGTTTCGTTCCAAGTCCTGTTACTGAAATGGTATTTTCAGATTTATTTCTGTTTTTAATAGCATTTCCGAGAAGCCCAAGACCAATAATAAAGCCTAAAGCTGCAATTGCAATAACTATAATATTTTTATTCATAAAAATTTGTGAATTTAATTGATGTCTTATTTAAATTTTCTTTTTAAATGAAATTATTATATCAATTTCCGTTCCGAAATTTTAAGATTTCTTTAACAAATTCAAGATTTAATGGTTTTTAATCTTTCCAAAAAAGCTGGTATTGTATCTTCCAGTTTCAGTAACACACCCGATAAGTTTTTGGCTTTTACATAAGTTCTAGTCTGAGGCTTAACTGTAAATGAAAATTCTATAAATTCTGAAATTCTTTCTGCGGGAATTCCTGCACTCGTAAAATAGTCATCTTCCACTCGTTTTCTTACCCACAGAATGTGATCTTGCAAGTCGTCAAATTTATATTGCCGTTTTTGCCTTCTTGCTTTTCCACTGATCAAATCATAGGCTCCCTGAACATCCAAATTCCCTAAAAGTATAGGAAGTAAAACTTTCTTAACTTCCGCCGGCCTTTCTCTCATTTTCGTGATAGGCTGAGGAAGCCCTACAGCCTGTTGTACAATTTCACCTTTATCTACTTTAGCGACCATTCTGGAATCTTTCGTCAGATCACCAGATAATTTTTTCACTTCAACTCCCTCTATTTCTTCAGGAATTCTAACCATAGTGATGAAGATTTGAGAATTAACGCCATCTGCAAAAACTCTTTTTGAAACCCTCTCATAGCCTGGTCTTACAAACCTTAACTCATCATTTCTTGAAGCTTCAATCGAAAATTCACCTAAAGAATTACTATATACTTTTTTATCTGTTGATACATTGACTACAGTAACGGAACCTAAATTAATATCATTATCATCTGTAATTTTGCCAGTAACGATCTGTTGGGAATAAACAACCCCAAACAAGAACAACATGATAAAAAATAATTTTCCTTTCATTCAATATTCCTGCATACACTATACATACGATACCAACATTCTATTACAGCTTGATTTTTATGACTTATCTTTGAGTCTGAGGAGCACGATAGGATGATATTCTGGCAAGTACAGCTCTCTGAAATCTCATAAGATCTGCATCACTACAGTATCCGTATTTCAATATTCTCCTCCTTTCAAAACCGACTCTCAAAACATAAGAAATAAAATGCTGTATCAATGATTTTTCTATCTTAAGATCCATAAAGTACTGATCACCTAAGCTTTCATGTAAATAGCTCATAAAATCCACATCATCCCATTTATCCTTTACCTTCCCCACTGAAAAACCTTGCCCCTTAGGCTGTACAAACTCCCCGGCCTTTGCTGCCAGAATTCTTGGATCAGACTTTTGAGCTATATACACATCAATGTCTTTGGCTAGCTTTTCAACTTTTTTGGGCCTGTTTAGATTTTTAGAATCTATTTTCAAGTCTCCTGTAATGCCCTTTTTGATCTCTACTTCAGCAATTAATGCCATCTGTCGGATAAGTACCACATTTAAAGGAGAACCTATATTCTCTTGTGTTATTTTTTTATTGATCCTTTCATATCCACTCTTCACAAAGCGAAGTTCATCTCCCTGTCTGCCGGAAATCATAAAGTGTCCATCTGTATTTGTAGAAACACGTTCATCGGTTCTTATATTGATAACAGTAACTTCAGGCATTTCAATATTCTCTTCGGTAGTTATTTTTCCAAAAAGGTAATCCTGAGCATAGGTTTGAATGAAGAAAAGAAATGGTAATAGAAAGAGTAATTTTAATTTCACGAATAGTTTTTTATAAAGCAAAGCTAAAATTATTTTTAATGTATACCATAAGTTTAACCACAGTTAACGCGTTTTAGGATTTTTTTTAGAACTTTCTATTTCTAATTTGTTAAATAGCGAATTGTAATTGTTAAAATTTCACTTAATTTTTAGCTAACTTGCAGTTTCAATTCATCCCAAAAAATGCAAAATTCTTATACAGTCATCAATGCTTCTGCAGGTTCCGGGAAAACCTATGCCCTTGTTCAGAGGCTTTTGATGATCTGTCTTCGTTATCCCAATCAACAGCATGCTATCAGAAATATTTTAGCATTAACCTTCACCAATAAGGCTGCTAATGAGATGAAGGAAAGAATCCTGTCATGGCTTGGAAATTTCTCAGCTAATAATTTTGCTGATAATAATGACTTAAAAAATATTCAGAAGGTTTTTGAAGAAGAGGGATTACGAATTACTATTGATGAATTACATATTCGTTCTAAAAAATTATTAGATTATATTCTTCATAACTATTCTACTCTAAATATTGGAACCATCGACCGTTTCAACTCACGTTTGGTAAGAAGCTTTTCCTATGAATTGGGACTGGCTAAAAACTTTAATCTTGAAATTGAAGCCGAACCATTCCTCATTGAAGCTGTAGATAAAATGCTGGATCAGATTGGAGAAAATGATGCGATCTCCAATTCTTTTATGGATTACGTAGATTATAGCCTCGAAAATAATGAACGGATCAACCTTAATAAAAATCTATACGATTCAGCAAAAGAGTTTGTAAAAGATATTCATTACGAACAGTTAAAAAGCAATAATAATTTTGATGATACGAATTATGAAAATATAAAAAATACGATTCGTAAAGAGATTGTATCCAATAAAAAACAGGCAATAGAAGTGGCCACAAAATCTATTGATCTGTTCAAATCAAGAAATATTGATATCGAAGATTTTGCTCAGGGAAAAAACGGGATTGGAGGCTTCTTTACCAAGGTCTTAGATTTTTATAATCAAAAAAGAGCAGGCTTTCCTTTTCCAACCACGCAGGAAGAATCGGTTGTTAATAATTACAGAAAAGGAGCTTCTTCCAAAGCGAAAGATAAAGAAACTGATATTTTTGAAATCCTTGATCAACTTTTGGACAACAGAATGCAGCTTATCCTTCTTTATATTGAAACTCAGAAAAAGGAGAAAATATTATCTGCATTACTTCCTTTAAAAGTAAATAAAGATATCCAGGATGAGTTAAAAAAGATTGAAGAAGAAAATGATCTTGTTCTTCTTTCAAAATTTAATATTCTCATCAATGAAAATTTAAGAAATGAACCTTCAGCCTTTATTTATGAAAAGGTAGGTTCTCAATTCCAGCATTATTTTTTTGATGAATTCCAGGATACTTCCGAATTACAGTGGCAGAATTTTGTTCCATTAAGAGATCACAGTGTTTCCATGGAAAATACCACCTTTACTTTGGTAGGGGATCCTAAACAGAGTATCTACAGATTCCGTGGTGGAGAAAGCAAGCTGATGCTGGATATTATCAATAAAAAAGAGGTTTCCCCAAAAGAAGCACAACTATTGGTATTAAAGGACAACTGGCGAAGTGCCAAAAATATTGTAAAGTTTAACAATGAGCTCTATCACTATCATTCCGTGGATCTTGAAGAGGAACATAAAAATATCTTTGGAACTGATGCTGAACAAAATCCGAAATCAGGAATTGATGGCAGAGTAAAGGTAAACCTCATCGAAAATCTCACGAATGAAGATTTTTACAATGATACATCCGAAAGAATGCAAAAAGATATTCAGGACTGTCTTGACAATGGATTCAAGTTTGCGGATATCACAATCCTCTGTCGTGGTAATTTCGATATTTTCAGCTATTCTCAAAAGCTTGGAAACCTGAAAGTAACGTACAAAGGTGAGGAAACAAATATTAAAACCATTTCAGATAAGGGTCTTACTCTGGAATTGTCGAATACCATACAGGCTGTCATAGAATTTTTAAGATGGGAAACGAATCCTAAGAACAAAACTAATTTAGTTATGATGATGTATTATCTTAATAAATTAGGAAGGGTACAGATGCCGGATTTCACTTTATGTATGAAAGAAATTCTCGACATTGAACCTCATGATGAAATACTACAATTCATACAAAAAACTTATTCTTTACAACTGACACAGGATCATTTTCCAAGATTTAATTTATACAACTTTGTAGAATATTATATCAATAAATTTTCATTTGAAAATAAAGAAACAGATTTTTTACTGAATTTCCTTGAAATGCTCTTTAATTTCACACAAAATGCAGGTGCCAGCACAAAGGAATTTTTAAAATATTGGGATGAAGAAGCATCCACGTACACTATTCAGGCATCAGAAAATATTGATGCTATCCAAATTATGACAATTCATAAAGCAAAAGGGCTTGAGTTCCCAATTGTTTTTATCCCAATGATGAATAAAAATCGTGACTCAGAATTTTCTAACTGGTTTGAAACAAATAGCAATGAAGCTTTGAAATCTGTAAATATTAACCAGTTCAGTAAAAACTTAGAAGCTTATGATGAAGAAATTGAAAAATTTAATAAAAAGAATTCTTATAAAAATTTAATCGACAGATTGTGTTTACAGTACGTTGCCACTACCCGACCTGTAGAACAGTTATTTTTCTATCTGCAAAAACAAAATAAAACCTCAAATAATCTGGAGATCTTAGAGTTTATCCAAAGTAAAAATACTGATCAATCTGATGAATTTGATCTTTATGATATACATCCTGAAATGTTGAGAAAAAATTCTAAAGACAAAACTTCATCATTTAAGACAAAGGATATCAGGAATCTAAAAAATATTAATGAAAAAAGCACATCCATTAAGATTGCTACACCTTCTAAAAACTATCAGGTCCGGAATGAAAAAGTAAGGATTGGTCTTTTTGTTCATGAATTATTATCAAAGATCAATACTGAAAAAGATATTCAAAAAGTCCTGGAAAGTTATGTTTTGGAAGGACAGATTACCTTGGGTGAAAAGAAGGAGATCCACGAAACATTATCAGGTATTGTTAGTTCTTATTCTGAATTCTTTGATGAGAAATGGATCGTAATCAATGAAAAAGATATTATGATCTCTGAAAGGGGAGAAAGCAGAATCTACAGACCTGACCGGATCCTAAAAAGTGATGACGGCTATATCATCGTAGATTTTAAAACAGGTGAGGTCTCTGAAAAGAATGACAAACAAATAGAAATGTATAAAAGCGTATTGGAAGGTTTGGGTAGAAACGTAATAAAGACTCAACTTATTTATTTATAAAACCTGGAATTCCTTTATACACGGGTATTTTTGTCTATTTTAACATTAAAGATATCGTAGAATTACTACAAGATATCGTAGAACTACTACAAGAAATCGTAGAAACACTACAAAAAACAAAACTTATATTCAAAAGTTTTAAAGTATCATTAAAGAAGTATACATTTGCTACATAATCACTGAATCATATATTTATTAACGATTAAAATTTACAACTATGGCAGCAAATTCAAGAGGAATCTTAAAATTCAACGGAAGCGAAGGACAAAAATTATTAAAGCTTAATTATAGCGTATCAAGATCTACAGACGTTTCAGGACGTGTGGCATCAGATCCATCAAACGCTATTATTAAATTAACAATTGAAGCCACAGAGAAATCTGAGATCCTTGAAAGCTTACTAAACGGAAAATACAAGCCTACAACAGGTGAAATTACATTCAACAAATCTCACGAAGAAGGAACATTAATTACTTTAACTTGGGAGAATGGATATGTAATTCAACACGAAGTTGATTTTGATGCAGTTGACGAAAACAGCATGTTGATCAGCTTTATCGTAAGTGCAGAGAAAATCAACTATGGTAATTCTGCTTACGAAGGTATTTGGCCTGGTGCATAATTTATGCATATTGACATTAATAGAAAGATCATCCCTAAAGGGTGATCTTTTTATCTCTTATCTAAAGAATTAATTCTTTTTTCCATTATAAACAGCACAAAGCATGTAATTAATATTGCATAATTGGTTTTATTATGTATAAAAGTCGTAATTCTACTACAGTTTTTAAAATTTAACAATTTTCGTCATTTTGAAATGGAAAACATTTCTAATTTTAGTTAAATAACCACTAAAAACATAAGCATGAAAAATAAGACAACGAATGCAGATAAAATTGCTGAAAATCACATTGCAGGTGTTCAGCGTGTGGTTAAGCTGGACGTTGTAATTGAAGGCAAAATAATTAAGCACTTCAAACATTTCCGCTTGCAGCAAAGTATAAGAAAACATCATAATTTCGAACTTACATTAGCTCACGACTCCTTAGGATCCTTACAAAATCATGAACTTGATCAGGCCCAACAATTTTTGGGAAAGCGTCTTACAGTTGTTTTTAAATATAAAGATGCTGAAAATGAGAGCCCGGAAAGGACTTTTGTTGGTCTTATTACCAAAGTAGCCTTTAGCCAGGAAAAAATGAGCTTGGGTAACGTGGTATTAAAAGGATACAGCCCAACTATTTTAATGGATTCAGCTCCGCATACCCAGAGTTTTGGGGGAGAAAAACCTGTGAATACCTCGATCATTGCAGATAGAGTTCTTAAGGAAACTTTAAACTCGGGTAAATTTGATTATAAAATTGACGCCCAAAATAAAAGCTATATTAACTACAGTGCTCAGTATAAAGAGACCCATTACAATTATCTGGCAAGAATAGCAGAAACTTACGGCGAACAATTTTACTACGATGGGGAAACTCTTTATTTTGGCAAACTTCCACCCAAAGAGCAGGCTATCCGTCTCACTTATGGAAGTAATGTAAGTGATATTTGTGTTGAGCTAAAAGCTGTTCATACCAAACCTGAGTTTTTCGGATATAACAGTAGCAATCATACAAAATTACTAAGTACTTCCGCAAGTATCAAACACCTGGGCCAGCTTGCTTCAAAAGCCTATGACCTAAACAACGATATCTTTAAAACCCGCTCTTTAAACCCATCTCCTATTAATGCAAATATGTCGTTAAACGTAGATGACTCACAAAAAAGTGCAGCGGGAAGTGCCGCTGTAGAAGTCTTTACTGTTTCAGGAACAACATCGGTTCCTTTTTTACACCCTGGTTGTATTGCGGATATAGAAATGAGAAAACCTGACACTAATCAGACTTCTTACTTCACAAAACTTATGGTTACTGAGGTTAATCATGAAGTTAATACCAGAGGTATTTATACCGGATCTTTTGAAGCTATTGCCGAGGGAACAGGATTTATCCCTAAACCCGAATTTATCACCCCAAGCGCTGAACCCCAAATTGCTACAGTGATTTCTAATACCGATCCATTGAATCAGGGCCGTATACAAGTACAATTTGACTGGCAATTAAACGACACTACCTATTTTATCAGGATGATGAGTCCTGATGCTGGAGGAACAGATGTTATAACCCAAAACAGAGGATTTGTAGCAATTCCTGAAGTTGGTGATCAGGTGATGGTAGGTTTTGAATATCATCATCCGGATTTCCCTTTTGCTATGGGTGGCATGTTTCATGGAGCCGTAGGTCTAGGTGGTGGTGTAAATAATCATATTAAATCAATACAAACCCGAAGTGGTAATAAAGTAATTCTTAATGATGCCGAAGGAAGTATTTATATAGAAGACCCAAGCGGAAACACCTATTTTATGGATGGAAAAGGCAGCATTATCGTTAATGCACCTAAGGATATGACTTTTACTGCTGGAAATAATATAAAGATGACTGCTGGGAATGATATTACTTCAATAGCGGGTAGCAATATTTTTTCAACTGCAAATGTAAACATCGTCTCCAATGCTGGAGTAAACATGGTAGACACCGCTGGTAGAGACCTTTTACAGACTGCTACAGGAAACATCCACGAATCTTCTGATATGAGAACAGAAATCGCTGAAAACGAAAGAAATGTTCAGTCCAAAAAGAGCGATTCTTATGCTGACAAGGTTACTGTGGTAAGTACCAAAGAGAATATGATTTTGCAAAGCGAAAAGACGGTAAAGTCTCAAAGCGGAGAGCAAGGAAATTCACATTAAAAATTTTGACATGGCTATTGTAAAAAAAGCTAATAATATCACTCTTCAGGTATTTAATAATTATACCTCACTCAGTAAAACCTCTAATGAGAGTTCTGAGGAAGTGATTATTGAAGCTCTCAAACAAAACTTAGAGCTGTCCAGCCAGAAAAGAACAATAATGCAGGGTTTTGGAAAAGATGCTGAAAAAAAAGATAAACCTGCAGAAAGTAAATTGCTGGAAATAAAAATTAAGAAGGATACATTTGTTCCTCTTGGTATATCCAGCTTTAAAGGAGATCAAGAAAATGCCAAGATAAAATTTCAAGTCATCATTAAAGAAGGAACGTTTGAAAAACTAACATTCAAAGTAAAAAATGAGGGTACTGAAATTTATTCAGAAGAAATAACCCAAAGCTTAAAGGCTGGTGATATTCATGATATAGAATGGGATGGTTTTTCTAAAGATAAAATATATGACAGTATACTTTTCACCGGTAATAAACTGACTGCTGAAGTGACCGATGGAACCACTACTTCCGAAGTGAAAATTTCTGGTGATTGCAAAACAGAATGGATTGATGTGAAAATAGATGATACTAATAAAAAAGTAGATGTCACGGTCCGCGTTAACTTAAAAGACGGTGGGGTCATAGGAACAAATCCTCCAATCTATACATTCTCTAAACTGGAAAGCATGTCTTTAGATGGAATTCATTTATATTGGAGCAGAATGAAAAGCAGATCGAAGATCTCCACAGATATTGTAACAATTTCCGGAAAAGAGTATAAAGTAGAAGTGAAAGGAATCAATACCCAAGAGAAATCAATCGATGAGGTTGCCTTAGTATATAACGGTTCTGACAAATGGTTGCGCTCCAGTAATCCTGGGTCAGTAAGTGGCTTATTATCTTTTTTCGGACAGATAGCTCCTCAAAGAGTAGTATATAACGCCAAACAAAACAATGAAGAAAGAGATTTTATATTAACCTCGGCTCACGAAATCGGGCATGAAATTGTAAAAGAATTTGGTGGAGATAAATATTCGTACGGACATGAAGGAAGTTCTAACCCAATTTTACAGACTGCCCATACAAACCTGCTTCCTACTTCTGGAGAAGTAAATGTGATGGAATATTATAGTGATGCCTATTATGATTATGATCGTACGATCGCATCAGAAAAAGACGTATTGGGGTTACTCTGGTGTTCTAAACTTAAAATAAACAAGAAATGAGTAAAACAATTTTTTTTTCAGCAATTATATTAATACTAGCCTCGTGTACAGGCAGAATAAAAATTCCTGATATAACAGGTACTGTATATGAAGCAAAGACCCTTAAGCCAATTGCAAATGCAGACATTTATATTGACGAAGACAATAAGACAAAGACAGATATGCAAGGTCATTTTCATATAGAGAAAAAGACGTATTCTGAGAAAATTTCAGTTGGTGGAGAAGCACCTCCAGTCATTTATAAAATGACAGTATCAAAAAAAGAATATAAAGATACTATTATACATTATAAGAATTTATTTGGTGGCGGCAACAAAAATCTAACCGTAAAATACGACACTATCACACTGAAAAACAAGTAGATAATAGTTTATTTTATGTCAGTTTGAATTTTAAAAATTAAACTTATGTCAGCAAAAAACCCCGGCGTAGACTATAATACTAAAGATCCCATACAGAGAAGTCCTATCTCCAAGTACTTTGTGCGGGGCTGGTGGACGGATAATAATGATGCCCCTATTACTGAAGCATTGTTCGGAGATACTGTTAAGTTTCATTTACAAACACAAAATATTCCAGATGGACAAGATGTTACCTTAACCTTGTTTGATGATGATACCATAATAAATACTTCCGAAGATAAAAAAGATGACCAGATCGTCTTAGTACATGCTTCAAATGGCCAACCTGTAATTAAAGACGGTGTTAATGCCAATAAAATAGTAAAGACCATCACCTTAAATAATTTTGAAAGTCTTTTAAAAGAAGATACAGATGGTACAATCGAGTTGTATTTTAAATGTAAATATGAAAGTGAGGAGGTAAAATTCCCTTCTTCACCCTCTAGCTACTTAAAAGTAAAGGGGAAATCAAAAATAATTTTCGTTAATGGACACTGGAATAGAATAGCATATAAATTAGGGATGTCACCCGGCGCAGGAGGTGAACAGTATTGGGTATTTTTTACAGGAGATGTTAAAAAATATAAAAACAGTGCTGATGCTTATTTTAATATAAAAAGCGATGAGCCACTGTTTATTGACGGTTCGTCTCTATGGGGAGGAAGTGAAAGTGGTGGACAGCGAAAAACCAGAGGTTATGATTATGCTAAAGCACATTTCGATGAATTAAAAAAAGGACTGGGCAAAGAAAAAGTATTTTTAATATCACATAGTGAAGGTGGGGCTCATGCTGCAGGAATTTGCCAATATTTAACCGAGCAAGGAATAAAAGTAGGAGAATCATTGATGTTATCAACGGATGAAGGGGATGAGTTCAGCGTAGAGGGTAATTATCCTGCTTATCAGATTGTAGCAGGTTACTTAGATGAACAATGGCTGACTAAGAAAAAAATGTTTGCTATAGATCCTGTTGTAATGGATAATAGGGTTAAAGGAGTAAATAAATACGGAGTATTTATATCTCGTGGAAGCTTTACCAGTGTTCATGGAATTACGATAGAAGATTCTGTTTTTAACCGTGTAACTAAACTGAAAAATACTTTTGTAACTCCAGCATGGAACAGTAAAGGGGAATCTATATCCATCACAAATCCTTTAGATGAAGATTGGTACAGAATAGATGACGATATTTTACAAAATAAAAAGATAGATTTATATCCACTTTATGGTTCTACAGAACCATTTAGAGAAAGACAAGATTAATATGAAGAAATCGACTAAATTTATTATTGCCGGAATTGTACTGATAATCATACTGGCTTTTGTTTTTAATCCATTCTATTGGTTAATGCGACCTAGCCAAAAACCAGAACAACCACAATTATCCACACAGGAACAAGTTTACTTTAAAGAATTAGAAAAGAGATACAACAGCAAATTAAAAAGATTCTATTATAATTATACAAAAAAGGGAACTGATACTTTGTTTGAGAAAAACTATAATAAAGTTCCTTTCGAATACTCTTTATCTATTGATATACCGGCAAACAGCAATATCCCAAAAGATTCCTTATTCAGTATTGCTCAATATGTTAAAAATTCTATTCTGAATAATAATAAAAATTTAAAAAAAATTATTATTTATAAAAATTACGATACTCATGAATATCTATTTGACGCCGATAAAAATGCTTTAATTGAAAAGAAAAATTAAAATCATGATTGCTCTAGCTACAAAATATCTCCCAACCTCAACCTATTTTTTACAGGATAAGTCTACTGTAAAAGTTGGTGAAGAGGAATATGAAGCATTGCTCTCATACACGCTATATTTGGAAACCGGAGAAAATGATGATTATGATGTATCCATCAATAGAACCAATCTTAAAGTAAATAATAAGAAAATAGATACCAAGTTTCTTGAAATATCAAACAGTTACATGGATGCATTATTTCCTATCCATTGTAAAATAGATAAGTACAAACTCACCATAGAAAACACAAAAGAGATACAGAAACGAATAAAAAACGTGGATTCAACAATACATTCCATTTATAGTGGAGAAGGTATAGACCACATTCGCACAAATTTTTTTAATGCTACAGAAACTAAAGATGACCTTATAAAATTTATTAAGGAGCTTCATTTTATAAAAATTATAGAAGCAAGCATGCAGAAGTTCAGTAATAAAAAACAGTATGAAACTTCATGGAAGGTACTGCCAGTTGGAAAATCAGAATGGAAGGGAGAAACAGAATATCAAAAAGAGAAAAACACCTTATTTTTTGAACCTAAAATAGAAAATGCTCAGGAAATGATGGATGATATTATCAGATACATCCACAAACATGAATATGCTGTAAACTTTGATGAAGAGAATCTCCCACTCTACGCAGACTTTAAACACAATATCAATTATACAGGTACTACAGGGCGGATAGAAAAATCTGAAACCGATGTATGTATAGAAGTAGAAGACAAGTTTTATTATCAACACATTATAACCATACAAACAAAATAATAATATGTCAGCACCCATCCCATACAAAGTCCAGAGCGGTGAGACGTTACAGGATATAGCCAAAAAATTGGGTATAAAAGACTGGACTGAACTCAAGAAATATCATAATCAAAATGCAGGTTCTGATCAGCAGACCTCTGATATTCCCTATGCCGGATTCAATCTTATGACTCCAACGCAAGAGGAAATTTATGAGATAAATGGCGAGACACCTCCTGCCGATCCTGTGAAAGAGCAAAAAGAAGCTGAGCAAAAACAGGGTGAAGAAAAGAAAAAAGAAGAAGAGGAAAAGAAAGAAGAAGAAGCTTCCAAAAGTGATCACGACGGAAAATATTTTGTAGTACATAATGCCAAATGTGTTTGTGACAAGGCTGAAAACCCAAAGCAGACAGCTGATCTTCAGGTTACCACACATAAAATCATTGTTCTGAATGATGACAGCAGTAAACTGGCGGCTACAGAAGAAGATAAAACATTCATTCCTCCTGTTGCAACTTTTGGAAAATGTACTCTTAAACCATCTTCTGCAGGAAACCTTCCTTGTGCTTTAGCAGCTGCTCCTAAATGGAGCAAAACTTACGAAAGCACTCAGGTAATGGGTAAAAATACCCTTACTGAAATTTCCGAATTACAATGTATGGTGGGCGGAAAAATAACGATAGATAAACATGGACAGACTGATTCGGTAAGTAATGCACATGCAGATAATACCAATCCTTTGGAGTTAGCTGCTGTAAATCCAGCCATAGAACAACCGAAGAAAACTGATCGAACTCCAGTTATAGATAGCGTAGAAATTATTACACAACAGACAACATAAGAATATGGCAACAACAACGTTACGCCCAAATCAGGAGTTTACAGCCAAAGCAACTGTTAGCCGAGGAGATACTCAGTTGGTTTCATGGATCATATTCAATGAACATAGTTCTGATGCGACTAATATATTTGAGATTCATCCAAAAGTAGGTTTAGAATTGGATTATACATTTTCTACAGAAGGTAAATTCCGTTTAGCAGCTTATAATAAAGAAATTCAAACAAAAGAAGATTACCAATCTACACCGGAACTCAAGCATATAGATATCATTATAAGTTACAACAGTTTGGAAGGCAATAAACTACAGCCTAAAAATCCTGCAGATTTTGTTGCGGGAGATACTCTAAGAAAAAGCTTTCCAGCTGTCTTTGAGGCTAAATTTCTAATTAATCCTCTATTACCTGATGAATTGAGTCGATTAAAGTTCTATCTCTCAGATGGATCAGGAAACACACTCAGTGAAGGATCCCAAACATCAAATACATTTACATTTACACCTCAAAACTCTAATGCAAAATATATAGTAACTGCTGAATATACTAATGAAGCAGGAGTTGTTACTACACAAACTTTTACTGGAACTTCCAAAGCATTATCTGTAAAAGATATTACTCACGCTGCTGCTATTGTGAGACCCGGGACTCCTATGAGTTTTAGTGTTACAAAAACTCAGTTTAATTTTAAAATAAATAATGATAATGATCTTCCAGAAAAAGGAGATATCAAATGGAATCTGGATAAAGTTTTTATCGGAACAGGCAGATCGATAAATATTCCGGCAAACAGTCTTCTACAAAAGAAAAAGTATCATATTGAGGCCTATGTTACATCTGCTATTGGCGCTACAGCGGGAAATAATGAGGACAACGTAAAAAATGACTGGCATTTCGAAGTTAAAGATAATATTGTAGAAAAAATAAAAGTTAATAAGAGACCAAAGGCGGGACTTACAGGTGAGTTTGAAATAGAAAAAATGACATTTCCTGAACTCGATTCTGCGAAAGATGGTGCTATTCTATGGAAACTAACAGGACCTGATACTGGAACTGGTTCTACAACTAAATTTTCAAAACTATTTACTATTCCTGGTGATTATGTTCTTTCGTGCAGCTTAGGGGGACGAGAATGCAAAGAGCCTTTAAAAATATCTATTGTAGAGCCTAAGGTAGAAAAGGACAAATGCAAATGGATCGATCGTGATAGCGGAAGCGGAAATATTATTACACAAGCAGGAGTAAACCAGGAAGTTTGCGCTTTTGTAAGCGGAACAGGTCTTGATAATGAAAACCTGACTTTAACTGTTTATGATGATGATTTCAATGGAAAAACCCAGATATTCACTTCTACTTTTTCCACAAATGACAGTCATAGATCAGGGTTTTATTTGCCAATTACTATTACAAAAGAAATGATGACCAATATTAAAAAGAAAGGTGCTTCAGATTATGGGGATCTTTATTTTAATATTGTCCGAAATAATGTGGATTTACAAATAAAAGATGGAGATAAAAAATTGGGTGAGTTTCTTAAGGTGACAATTGAACCTGAGATAATTAAAGCCTATTTTTGTGATGCAAATGATTCACTTCAACTTTTTACAAGCCCATTAAGTGGTGCTATATATTTTAAAATATATGCCATTAATATGGTTGGTAAAAAAGTAGAGATTAACTTCATAACAGAATCTGATGCCTATTGGACTTGGGATGATGAACTAAAAATAGGTGCCTGGGAAAATATAAAAAGTAAGTTTAAGGATGAAAGAATAAGGGACACAAAGACTGGAACATTTGATAATAAAGGTGAAATTTTAGTTCCTGTGGATCTTTCTAAAATGGGTAAGCCTAAAAATTTCATCCGCCTAAATGCAATGGTAAAAATACTTCCTGATGAAAAGGAAACCGAAAAGCAGGAAGAAAAAGGTTTCTACATGAAATATACAGATCTCACAATACTCTATCCTGGCGCTACATTACCTACTATGGTAGAAAATAAAGGCGCTGTGAAAGTGGGTAGAGAGAATATTCGTGGTGGCGGTGATGGAGTATGTATCTGTAAAGAGAAATATAAAGACCTTGTTTGGGGTGAAAAAGTAAGTTGTGACTTTAGAAAAAAAGTTGTCCAGATTTGTGGCGAATTATGGGGTGAAAGCAGAAAAATGGAAATGGCAAGTGGATTAATGGCTGTTATGAAAGTTGAAACTGACGGCTCATTTAAAGCCCATCAAATTATGGGTAAACCAATAAAAGATGTTAGTACAATTACTAAAGATGATTTCTGGCTAGTCACTAAGGATAAAAAAACAGGAAAAGAGAAGAAAACTTCTCGAGCTGTAGGACTAATTCAATTTACACAGGCGGCACTGGAAGCGATTGGAGAGTTCAAGGGTGGCAGCGGTTTTGATAAACTTCATGACGTCAAACTTAATTTCGCTAAAATGGGAGAAGTTAAGCAGTTAGATTACGTGAAAAAATATTTTGAAGGCTCTAAGGATAAAATTAAAAATCCTGAGGACATTTACTTGCATGTTTTTGCTCCGGCAGGTGTGGGTAAAAGTGATGATTATGAACTTTATAAAGAAGGATCTACCGAATACACACAAAATAAGAGTGTCGACATCGAAAACAAAGGAAAGAAATATGGTGACGATGGAGTAATTCAGCGGGTAGAAATTTTGCAAAGATATAGAGGTAGTATCTCTGAAGGTTCTTCACATAAAGTGAAAACATTTACATGTGGGAATTCGGGATCGCAAGCCAGCACAGGCACCTCTGGATTCTATATCTATAAAGATGGTACAATCAAATATATTAAAGCTGAAGATTCTATTGCATATTATGTTCAAGTAAAAGAGGGATCAAATGACTTTGTAAAGGTTAATACCCTTTCTAAAAACTCTTTTGGATTAGTTAAATTCCCTGATTCCGGTGGTGGATTTAATAGATATGGTACAGAAGATACTGGCGGCAAATCTACTATAGAAGATGTTGGTACCGGAGATCATTACCTTTTACCTGAAACTGCTGCCGCATTATTTGGCATAGTTTCAGAAGTAAAAGATAAAAGTTGGGAAGTCCATTTTGGAGACATGTCTTCTGAAAATGGAAGTGATCCTACAAGTAGCCCATCAAAAGCAAGTTCTCATCATGCCGGTCATGGTCACAAAGGAAAACAGTCAGGATTAAATGTTGACTTTAGATATCTTAATAAAAATGGCACAAGCTTTCAAGGTGTAAGCAGTTCCACATCTTTTGATGATTCAAAAAATGAAGAATTTTTCAAAATTGCCTTTAAATATGGTTTTAATAAGAATTATGCTACTGGAAAAAGCTATTCGGGTGTAAATTCAAAAGTTGGTGGTCATTATGACCATGGACATATTGGAGCTCTTTCCATAACATTTGAGACTGTTGAAAAAGTAGATGCAAAAATCACCCAATAAAATAAAAATTTATGTTTATAAAAATATTCTTACTCTTATCTATTCTATCTTGTAGTGGCGAAAAATCAAATAGTCCTACTACGATCGATAATAAGCCTAATCAAGTTATCGTTGCAGAAGAACAAAAATTAGAAATACCAACAAACGGTTTTGTAGTTTTAAAAAATACATATGATCAAAAAAAATTATTAACAATCTATAATTTAGATAAATCAAAATGGAAGTCATTTTATTTTGATGATCAATTTAAATTTAACGATATTGATCCCTATACTATTAAACCTGAAAACACTCTGTTAGTATTTAAATGTATAGGAAAAGAAAATGGATTTTATAAAATAGTCGTAAATGAGAATAAAGATATTGTAAAGTATATACAAGAATCTGATTCGAATTTTAAGTTTCAGACTACTGAAGAACATATATTGAGTGTATTTTCGGTTGATTTTAATGAAAAACAAAATCCATTAAGATCAACTCCAGATGATAAATCTCAAGAATCTCCAAAAAATAAAAACAGCTTCTATTATCCAATTAAAATTAACGGTGACTGGCTAATGGTTGAAGATGATAATAAAGAACATTTTTGGATAAGATGGCGTAATAGTGAGGGTAAATTAATTCTAGAATTATATTATGATGCATAATAAAGATATTAAAAAATGGATATTTATAATACTATGTTTATTTTTAATCAATTGTAAAACACATGATGAAAATAAAAAGTACTCCATTAAACAATCTGCTTCTGAAAATATAAAATTACTTGATTCCAAATTTCAAGGAGAGTTTTCAGCAACAGTAGAAACTGAAGAAACAACTTCTGGTACTGCCAGCATTACCTATCATTTCAATATAAAAAAGGATGTTGCAGTTTTAACCACCACCACTTACCATGAACCTATTAGATGCAATGGTAATTATAAGACGATTGAGAGTAATGATATTTTAGAATTATATTATGCAGGCGGTGAAGAAAATTGCAAGTCAAAAACGGCTGCCTTCGAAATAAAAAAAGAAAATAATAAATATTTTATTAAAGGTCTAGGAGGAGAAGGAACAATTAACGAATGGATAGAGTTAGTGAAATCTGCATAAAAAAGGTATAAAATAAAATTGAAATAGAAGATTTAAAGAAAATTCTGCGAGTGTTTTAATAAAAAAATTGAATAAAAATGGAAAATATTATTATTCTACAACAATTTCAAATATTAAACATCATAAAAATTATAATTTCCTTTTGATGAGTATCTCTAAAAATACATTTTACAGCAAAAGAAATCCATTAATAATTATTTCATCAGCAATATTTCTTCTAAATTGTCGAAAAGCAACTTCCACAAATGAGTTGAAAAACGAAGATCTCAGCTTTTCTATAAGTATAGTTAATAAAGACATTGATAATCGACCTTCAAAAATCAAAATAAAAGTAATTAAAAACAATATAGATTTTCAGGATATAATGTATTCCCCAGGAACTTGGTTAAGCGTTAAGGATTCACCGAATATAAACCAAATTAATTATTTTTCTTCAGGAAAGAAAATAACAGAGGGTGTTGAGAACTTTCATAATTTTATTATTACTGATCTTAATTTTGATGGGTTTGAAGATTTTGCTATCCTTTATGATTTTGGAGGTAGTGGTGGTCCGGTTTATTCTTATTATTTTCAGGATAAAAATGATGGAACTTTTAAAACAGAAAAACACTTTCCTTTGAATGAAGGTCCATTTCCAAAAAATATTGACAAAAATAATAATACCCTTACCATAAGCGGTCCTAAGGGATGCTGTAAAGTGAGTACCACAATTTTTCAATTAAAAGCCAATAAGTGGGATGTTCTTTCTTCAAAAGAAGAGGATATGAAATAATATTTTTCAAAATAATAGTATGCACTTAAAACGATTGACTTAGAACTTAATGTTCGTTTATATCCCTACTTAGTATATTTTTCATAAATTTAGTTTCTAAAACAAATTAAGATGAAACAATTTATAACCCTTATGGCTCTTGGAGCTTTATTCTTAACAGGCTGCAACGCTCCAAAAAAAGAAGCAGTAGTCGCAGATAAGGCATCTAATGAAAAAAACGTTAAGATCGAGTTTACTGGAGCTGATAATGTCATTCCTAAAAATGCAAAGCTTAAAGTAAATCTATATGGTGTTCCTGCTAACCTGGCAGATGTACCTGCTAGTTTAATTACTGAAAAAGAATATACTCAAGAAAAGATTCCTTTTACCATTGAACTTCCGGTACCCAATAATCCTGAAGGTCTTATTAAACCTGAAGTAAAAAAGGGAGATGCTGTGAAATACTATATTACTATTAATTGGGACTCTAATGGAAATGGAGTTGAGGATAAGGGCGATATTGTTATTGATTATGATAAAAAATTTCCAACGATCGATATCAATGAAGAAACACAGCAGATCTTTCTGAAAGCATCAAAATAGGAATTTAATAAAAACAAAAGAGTGAACTTTAAAAGTTCACTCTTTTTTATTAGTCCTTATTTTAGTCTTATGCCTGAGCAGCTGGAACAAAAACCCGCTGAGCCAATTCCTGATCAAAAAGATATAATGCTGAAGGGTTATCACAAACCATTCTGATCTTAGTAACCAATTGAGATGCACTTGCCTCCTCTTCTACCTGTTCATTAATGAACCATTGTAAAAAAGAAGTTGTTGCAAAATCTCCCTCATCATTAGCATTCTTTACTATATTAAAAATACTTTTAGTTACTATTTTTTCATGTGCTAGTGCCTTTTCAAAGATATCTGTAGCATTATCAAATTCATGAGGTGGTTTCGGAATCTCTCCGATGATAATTTCTCCTCCTACATCATTTAAATAATCAAACATTTTATCAGCATGCATTAGTTCCTCTTTGCTTTGAACCCTGAAATAATTAGCAATACCATCAAGGTCTTTACTTGAAAACCAAGCAGACATTGAAAGATAATATTGAGCGGCATATTGTTCGTGGGCTATTTGTTCGTTGACTAATTTTGCAATTTTTTCGCTTACCATAATAAAAAGATTATATTCAAAATTACGGAATTAAAGCCCGATTTCAAAAAAATTAAGGAAAATTAATACAAAAAGGACGGAATTACTTCCGTCCCCAACACATTAAAAAATAAAAATTACAAGTTCTTAGTTTGCAGCTGGCGTCACTGTATTCATTGGCTTATCCATCATTTTTTTATCTTTCATCATTGATCTTCTCTGCTCCATTTTAGCTTGTCTGTCAGCCTGCCATTTAGTATACTGTTCTGGAGTTAAGATCTTTTTCATATCTGCATCCATTTGCTCTCTTTTAGCTTTCATCTCCTCCATCTTGGCCTGTCTATCTCCTTTGTTTTTGTCAAACTCAGATTTCATCTCTGCTTTTCTCTTAGCATGAAGATCTTTAATTTGAGCAACTTGGCCCTGACTTAAATTCAGGTCTTTCTGCATTTTATCCAAATGCTCCTGCTCTTTTTGTTGTCTTTTTTGCTGCATTTCTGCTTTCGACGGTTTATCCTGAGGAGTAGTTTGTTGAGCCATTGCAAAACTTCCCATTCCTATAAATGCTAGGGTTAAAATTAATTTTTTCATTTTTTATATCTTTAATTAATTGTTACACATCTTTTTGATTATTAATTAAAACTTAAGTTAAATCCAAATATTCATAAAAAATGTTAATTTTTAATATTAAAAATATAAATCAAGAAATAGAAAATAAAAAAAGGGCAGATCATAACAACCTACCCTTCACACCACTTAAATATAATATATGAAAATTAATTATTCGCTAACTTTTGTCTGAATCCGGAACCTCTATTATTGTTTCCATTATTCTGTTGTCTAGGCGCTGAGTTCTCAGTTCTTTGCTGTCTAAAACCATCACCACCACCATTTCGGAAACCATTATTTTCTCTACGTGGAGTATTTTCTCTTACTGCATCCTGGTTTCTGTTATTCCTAAATCCACTATTACTTGGTCTTTCAACATTTCCACTGTTCCCATTTCTAAATCCACTGTTATTTCTCACCCCATTATTATCTGAGTTCCTGAAGCCGCCATCATTTCTAAATCCATTATTTCCCTGGTTTCTGTTGTCATTATTTCTGAATCCCGAATAATTTCTGGTAGAAACAACTCTTAGAGTAGGATTATCCTGGCGACGGAATCTACTTCTGTCCACTCTGTAAATATTGATATTTATACTTCTATAGCGAGGCATTACTCTATATCTCGGAACATAGTACGTTCTTCTGTAATTTTGAAAATAAACGATAGGACTTGAACCATGATAATAATTGTTTTGGAAAGTAATAAATACCCTTGGTCCTAAAATTCTTTGCATCGCATAAAATCTGTCATAATACCATCTGTCAGGATTATATCTGTAGAAATTATTCCAGCTTGAAAAACTTGAATATAGATTATTCAGATACAGAATCTGATCGATCTGCCAACGGTTTAATCTGTTTTGAGCAAAGAATACATTCCAGTTGATACTGGTCACACTATTTCGATAGTCATTGTAATAGCTTTGATAATAATCACTTGGATAGTAATCCTGAGGATAATCATAATAATAGTCATCGGGAAAATAGTTCTGATCGTCCTGGTCATTATAGTACTCACTATTATTTCCATATCCTTCATCACCCCAACCGTTATTTGGATACTGCTGAGCGTACGACAAAGTCGCCAAACCCAGAGCAAATCCTAAAAGTATATTTTTCATCGTTAATATCGTTAATTGGTTAGTATATAGTAGAATATCTCTATTCTATCTCTTTGATATAAATAAAAAAAAGAAGTTAAATCTTTAGACCAAACTTCTTTTAAATTATTGTTAATTAATTGATAATCAGATGTTAAATATTAGTTTCTGCCACTATCTTTTATCCAACTGCTGATTTTTTCATTAAAATGGGTGTTTTCAATTAAACCTTCCAGGTTCAGATGCATTCGATAACGCCAGTAATGAGGAAAAACAGAAGGATCATTAATTCGCTCATTATCCATTTTTGGATTTGTGAGCTCTTTATCTGTGGCTAAAAATTCCTGCAAAGGAAAGACAGCCAACATAGCATCATTATAAAGATGTTGCTTCATAATGATTTCAGCTAGATTCGCATCCAGTTCTTCCGGAGCCTTCCCATATTGTACTAATTGTTTATTGAAATAGGTCTGCGTTAATTCCCTGTTTTCAGTCCACCACTGCCTTAGCGTTGAGCTATCATGGGATGAAGCGGTCACCACATTCATATAGCTTGCATATTTAGGATTGTAAAACGGAATGGCATCCGATGGCATCCGCTGAACTTTTAATGCCACGATACCCAGCTCATCCATTACTACAGGAACACAAGTTGGAACCATTCCTAAATCCTCACCACAGATCAGCATTTTAGTGGAATTCAGAATAACAGGAAGCTTTTCCATAGCCTTTTCATACCATAGATAATCTTGTCTTCTAAAGAAATAATCATGGTATAAATCATATATTGAATTTTTCTCCCAATCAGATAAATAATTATATGAATCGGTATCGTACACCTTAAACCTAGGATGATAAACCGTCTTTCCGTCCCTTTCTTCCGTTAAAAATAAAACATTGGCACAAAGTAAAATCAATTTTTCTTCAAGAGATTTCTGAGAATATTTTTTAAAATACTCTGACAGCTTTCTTTGGGTATCAAATTCTTCTCTAAATGAATAGGTCCCATCAAAATTATTAATAAGAAATTCTAATGCTTTATTACTGTCTTCTCCTAAATAATTCCATAGGATCTGGTCGTTGATAAAGGGCTTACAATATCTGCCAAAATTGAAAGGAATATTTAATGCTTTAAATTCTTCCAAGACAATAGGAACGGCAGGATAAAAATATCCCAAAATGCCTTGAGTTGCTGAAATAGGCATTCTCCATATTCTGAAAAATCCTAAAATATGATCAATTCGCATAGCATCAAAGTATTGTTCCAATGCTTTAAATCTATTTTTCCACCACTTGTAGTTATCATCTTTCATAGCTTCCCAATTGTAAGTTGGAAATTCCCAGTTCTGACCCAATTCTGTAAACTGATCAGGTGGAGCTCCAGCCTGAAAGTCCATTCCGAAAAGTTCCGGCTCCGCCCAGGCTTCTACAGAATATCTGTAAATACCAATCGGCAAGTCACCTTTCACAGAAACCCCTAGATTATGGATATGATCAACAGCATCTTTTAATTGTTTATGAAGCTGAAATTGCACCCAGGCATGAAGCATGGAATTATCATATTCTTTGTTCTTTGCAGAAAAGAATGGTGAAATCTTTCCAGCAATATATTTTTTATGTGTTTTCCAATTGTTGAAGTTTGGGGTTTTGTATTTATCCCTCAATACACAAAATGCCGAATAAGGTATCAACCAGTCTTCATTATCTTTTATAAATTTTTTAAAGTTTCGATCTTTATATATTTTCTCTTTCTCAATATTGAAAATGGTTTTTAAATATTTCCATTTACCTGCAATAACCTTTTCATAATCGATTAAATCTAATGTATTCAATTCTGTTTTTTCCTCCTGATATTCTTGTACTAAATCCTTCGGTATAAAAAAATCAAGATTTTCCAGTGAAATATATTGCGGATGTAGCGCATAAACAGAAACAGCAGCATAAGGATAAGAATCTGTCCATGAATAGTTTGCTGTAGTATCATTAATAGGAAGAATCTGAATAATGCCAAGATCAGTTTCTTTAGCCCATTCTGCCAGTTTTTTCATATCAGTAAATTCCCCTACACCAAATCCATCTTCACTACGCAATGAGAACACAGGAATTGCTACCCCTGCGTCATGATACATCTGATAAGATTTAAATTTAAAATAGTGGTTAGAAAGAATTTGCAGAACATCTTTTTGCATATTTGGAATGGCAAATCTATTTTCACCTGTTTCAACGTCTACTACCTTACCTAAGTTTAGGTCATAAATACAATATTTATATTGGATAAATTCATTTTCAGGAATTTCTACTGATGCTTCCCAAACACCGAAATCTGTCTGAGATAAATGAATTGCTTTTTCGTAATCCCATCTCCCTAAAGACTCTGTACTTCCAAAAACAACAATTTTCCAGCTTGGGTTATAAATTGGAGCTTCAATCCGAAATAAGTGTGTATGTTTTTTCAGAACGGTCACTTTCTCAGGAACAAACTGATTAAGCTTATTATAAAGAATTTTATTAGTTAGATAATTCTCCGGGAAATTTCTGTTATTCCATTCATCAAAAATTAAGAATTCCTTGTAGTTATGAGGAAAGCTAAGGTGATGAGATACAAATTCTTCTCTCAAAACATTTCCTTTTTCATCAACAAGCTGATACTGATAAGAAATAGATTTTGAAAAATAATCAACTTCACATTTCCATAAACCGTTTTCAGTATAAAACATTTTATGGGTCTTAGCTGCAGCTCCTTCTTCAATGATCAACAAGTGTAAACCCTCTCCAATTTTCGCGCTGTAACCAATATTAAAGTATAATTTCATCTCTATTTTTTTATAAAAATACATTTTAATCTTGAAAAACAAAACTTATAGAATGTCAAATATTCATTAAAAAAACCTTTTCAAAATACTTGAAAAGGTTTTTTAGAAGATAAAAATATAGAAGATTATTTTGTCACTAGAATCTTCTTATTCAATAATATTTTACCAGAGTCTTCTGTAATGTTTACTATATATGCACCACTCACTAAATTGCCCAGATCTATTTTCTGATTTACGGTTCCTCCTTTTGCAGATAAATTGTGTTTCAATACACTCTTCCCGGACATATCATAAATATCAATCTTTAGATTTCCTTTTATATTTTTATCATTAGCATCAACGGTAATAAAACGTTCATCTACTTTAGTTGGATAGATATCCAAGTGATTAGAAGTAATGGCTATAGCAGACCTATCATTTGCAAAATATTTACTTGCCAGGTCATAGATATGTAAGTTTAAATTTCCGGAAAGCTGACGGGCTTCTAAAGTTTGCAAATCCACTTCATATAAAGGAGCTCCTTTTGCACTTGCGACAACCACTTTACCTTTTGAATTCACGGCAGAACCATTCACTGAATAATTTTCCGGAAGACCGGTAATTTTACCTATAAATTTTGCCTTCAGCTCGTTTTTTAAAACTTTAAAAACATTTCCTGAAGTTGAAAAAACATAGAAGTTATTTTCTGCATCTGCAATCATATCGCCACCAAAACCAGTTTCGATTGTTGTAAATGAATTCTTTCCATTGGAAATATCATCTTTAACAATACCCAGATCGGTAACTGAATATTGATTGTTCTTTTTACTGATTTGTAAAAATTGGGTTCCCGCGTTATTCATTGCATAGATATTTCCATCATACCCTGTTGCCATTCTTGTTATATGAGAATTGATATCACAAGCTGTTACCTTAGTTATGTTATTCTCTATCAAAGTAATTCCTTTCGTTTTAGCATTTAAAACATAAACGTTTGATGAAAACATGGGCATATAAATCAAATTATTTCCAGATGAATCATATGCAAGTGCTGCCATAGTCATTGACTGAGCATTGTCATAGGAATTTCTATTTTCCGTAACAGAACTATTTCTCGATTGTGAAAAGACTTTTGCGGAAGAATCAGATGTAAAGACTGTTTCACCAGAAACACCGTTAGCAATATCAATCGCTCGGAAATCATTAAAAATAATACTCGGAGTATCTTTTCCGGTAAGCGCAAAAAAATCTTGCTGCGCAGAAGCCTGAGTTCCTAATAACAGCAAGATTAGAGGGAATAAATGTTTTTTCATAGTTGTAGAATTTAGATCGTAATAAGTTTGTTACTACTAAGTTACACAATTTTAGAATTGAATAACAAAAAATCCTATTATTTAAACATTTAACAATATTATAAGCATATTCTTTAATTTCCTCTAAAATACCTTCTTTATCTACATGATTAAGATTCCTCCTTCAGCGGAAGAAAAAAATCCCGCAGATTTTGCGGATCTAACCTATGATTTTGTTTTAAAATCTGTGCTATCTGCAAAACCTGCGGGAGGATATTATAAAATATTTTAAGCCTTAATTCAGAACGTAAGTTGTACCGTCTCTTCCGTCTTTTAGTTCAATACCTTCTGCAAGCAACTTATCTCTGATCTGATCGGAAAGATCAAAATTCTTAGACTTTCTGGCTTGATTTCTTAGCTCGATGAGAACCTGTAAAGTCTGATCCAGCTTTTCATTATTATTTTCTTCAATAGCCTGTAAACCTAAGACATCAAAAATAAAAGCATTTAAAGTAGATTTTAAATCTTCAAGGTCATTTGTTGAAATCGTTTCTTTGTCATCATTTAAAGCAAAAATAAACTTCACAGCTTCAAATAAATGCGCTATCAGTATTGGTGAATTAAAATCATCCGTTAATGCATCGTAGGATTTCGTCTTCCATTCTTTAAGATTAAAGCCTGATTCTTTTTCATCGTTTGGAGTAATGGAATTCAATACTTTTACAGCCTCCATTAATCTAATGAATCCCTTTTCACTCGCAATCATTGCATCATTGGAAATATCCAGAACACTTCTGTAATGAGCCTGTAAGAAGCAAAAACGCACAATTGACGGATGGAAAGGTTTTTCAAAGAAATCATTTTCTCCAGTTACCAATTGCATTGGTAAAATATAATTTCCAGTAGATTTGCTCATACGTTGACCGTTCATTGTCAGCATATTAGCATGCATCCAGTAATTTACCGGAGCAATATCATTGCAAGCTTTCCCTTGCGCGATCTCACATTCGTGGTGCGGAAATTTCAGATCCATTCCACCACCATGAATATCAAACTTTTCACCTAAATATTTAGTACTCATTGCTGTACATTCCAGATGCCATCCAGGGAAACCTTCACCCCAAGGCGAATTCCATCTCATGATGTGGGCTGGAGAGGCTTTTTTCCATAAGGCAAAATCCGGTGAGTTTTTCTTTTCCCCCTGTCCGTCAAGATCACGGGTATTAGCAAAAAGTTCCTCAATATTACGTTTTGAAAGTTCCCCGTAATTCAACCCTCTCCTATTGTACTCAAGAACATCAAAATATACAGAACCATTGCTTTCGTAAGCAAAACCTCTTTCAATTAATTTTTGAGTCAATTCAATTTGCTCAACAATATGTCCTGTTGCCGTAGGCTCAATATTAGGAGGCAGTAAATTGAACATGTCTAAAACTTTATGAAAATCAACTGTATATTTCTGTACGATTTCCATAGGTTCTAATTTTTCAAGTCGGGTCTGTTTTACGAATCTATCATTATCTACATTTCCATCATCTGTAAGGTGCCCTGCATCTGTAATATTTCTTACATATCGTACTTTATATCCAAGATGAGTTAAAGTACGATAAATAAAGTCGAAGGAAAGGAAAGTTCTTACATTCCCCAAATGTACATTACTGTAAACCGTAGGTCCACAAACATACATTCCAATATTTCCTTCTAAAATGGGTTTAAATATCTCTTTTTCTGCGGTTAGCGAATTATATATTTTTAATTGCATTGTGTCTGTTTTAATTTAATGATTCAATCTAAGTTTTTTACGCGATATATTCAGCAACAACAAATAATTGTTACCAAAAATATTTTATGCGAAACCTTTTTAAATTTTACCATATTAAATTGTTTTTAAATGATGTCATAAATGATCCTGATAACTCTGAGTCAAATACTCCAACGTATATTTCTTTGCTGTATTTTAGAATCTAATACAATTAATCCAAAGTTGTATGACTTCCTACATAATGCAGGAATTCCTGTCTTGTAATAGGATTCGTTCTGAAGATTCCACTCAATTCTGCAGTAATAGTAGAACTCGCTGTATCTTTAATTCCGCGGCAGTTTACACAAAGATGTTTTGCATCTATGATACACGCTACATCTTTTGTTCCAAGAGCTTCCTTAAGAGCATTTACGATCTGCATGGTAAGCCTTTCCTGAACCTGAGGCCTCTTTGCATAATAATCCACAATTCTGTTAATTTTCGAAAGACCAATTACATCACCATTTGAAATGTAGGCAACATGCGCTTTCCCAATAATTGGCAAAAAGTGATGCTCACAAAATGAATATACTGTAATATCTTTTTCCACCAACATTTGTCGGTATTTATACTTATTGGAAAATTTAGAAATGCCTGGCTTATTTTCTGGCAGCAGTCCCCCAAAAATTTCATTTACATACATTTTCGCAACACGCCTTGGGGAGTCTTTTAAGGAGTCATCTGTCATATCCATTCCCAATGTCTCCATGATTTCCCCAAAAAGCTGAGTAATCTTTTCTATTTTTTCCTGTGGCGATTTATCAAAAGCATCTTCCCTTATAGGCGTATGTTCTTTTCCTGTGAAAATATCATCGTCGTTATCAGTAAAATCAACCATTTTTATTTAATTTGCAACAAAAATACGGATAATATCTTTTTGTTTATTTCAATTGAAACTAAAAACATTATCTTTCATCCCCTATTTTTTATAAATTTTATGATTATTGTTGAAGAAGTACAGAATGAAAAGCAAAAAAAGGAATTTTTAGAGTTTCCGGCTCGACTTTATCAACATGACGAAAATTACATCAGACCTTTAGATAAAGACATCAAAGAGATTTTTGACCCTATTAAAAATAAGACTTTTAAAACTGGTGAATGTAAAAGGTTTTTATTTAAGAGCAAAGACAACCATACCATTGGTAAAGTGGCTGTATTTGTCAATAGAACCTATAAACAAGACCAACCGACTGGTGGCATTGGTTTTTTTGATTGTATTAATGATCAGGAAACTGCTAATTTTATTTTTGACTATTGTAAGGAGTGGCTTCAGGAGAGAGGAATTGAAGCCATGGATGGGCCTATAAACTTCGGTGAACGGGATAAATTCTGGGGACTCCTTATCGAAGGTTTTTCATCGCCACTCTACGGAATGAACTATAATTTCCCCTACTACGAAGAACTTTTCGAGAATTACGGATTTCAATTGTATTTCGAACAGCTATGTTTTTCAAGACCAATTTTCGCCGAAGTTTCACGTGTTTTTACAGTGATGCACGCAAAACATAAACGGAATCCAGCGATCTCTTCTCAACCTATGAAAAAGAATAATCTGTCAAAATTTGCAAAGGATTTTACTGAAATTTATAATAGTGCCTGGGCTGCACATGGTGAAGGTAAAAGATTAGAAGAAGGTAAGGTTCTGAAAATGTTCAAGACAATGAAGCCCATTATCAATGAACATATTTCCTGGTTTGTGTATGAAAATGAAAAACCTATTGCAATGTGGATGAATATTCCGGATTTGAATCAATGGATAAAATACCTCAACGGAAAATTCGGTTATCTCGAAAAATTAAAATTTTTATGGTATAAAAAATTCAAAAAGAATGAGAAAATGGTGGGATTGGTTTTTGGAGTTATTCCAGAATGGCAGAGAAAGGGCATAGATGGATATATGATCTGGGAAGGAACTCAACATCTAAGAAAGTACACTGATTTTACAGTAACTGAGCTTCAATGGATCGGTGACTTCAATCCAAAAATGGTAAAAATTGCTGAAACCCTGGATACGACAATAACCCGAAAATTAATAACCTACCGTTATTTATTTGATCAAAATAAAATTTTTAAAAGACATCCTTTCCTATAAAATAAAAACCCCTGTTGAATGAACAACAGGGACTTCCTTTCATTTATACTCCTTCATTAAAATAATTCCCCCGCAATTTTCTTTATATTATCACTTTTACCCATAGAATAGAAGTGTAAAACCGGCACTCCAAAATCCAGAAGCTCTCTGCACTGGTTGATAGCCCACTCTATACCAATTTGCTTTACAGCTTCATTGTTCTTAGCACTTTCAACTTCGTTAATAAGTTCTTCGGGTAAATCGATTTTAAAAACCTGTGGCAGTAATTTTAAATGTCTTTTTGTCGCAATAGGTTTAATCCCTGGAATAATAGGAATGGTAATTCCCATCTCCCTGGCTTTTTGAACAAACTCGATGAATTTTTTATTATCAAAAAACATCTGAGTTACGATATAGTCAGCTCCTGCGTCTACTTTTTGCTTTAACCATTTCAAATCGTAATTCATTGAAGGGGCTTCAATATGTTTTTCGGGATAACCGGCCACTCCAATACAAAATTTATTAAGTTCATCACATATCTGGTCTTCATTATGAAGATACTTTCCCCGACCAAGATCATTGATCTGATGTACAAGATCCATAGCACTCTCATGTCCACCAGGTGTTGCTTCAAAATACTGATGCCCCTTCATTGCATCCCCACGAAGTGCCATAATATTATCAATCCCCAAATACATACAGTCTACCAAAAGATATTCTGTTTCTTCTTTGGTAAATCCTCCACAAAGTAAGTGCGGTACGGTATCTACATTATATTTATGCTGGATTGCAGAACATATACCCAAAGTTCCAGGACGCATTCTTGTTATTTTCCGTTCAACCAGTCCATTTCCCTTATCAAGGTAAATATATTCTTCCCGCGAAGTCGTTACGTCAATAAAAGGCGGTTTAAATTCCATCAATGGATCTATATTGGTATAGAGGTCTTCAATACCAATCCCTTTTTGCGGCGGAACAACTTCTAAAGAAAATAAAGCCTTTCCATTTGCATTTTTTATGTGTTCTGTAATCTTCATGTTTAATTAATCTGCTAAATTAGGTGACAGCCATTTTTTGGCTTCCTGAATGCTACAACCTCTTCTTGCAGCATAATCTTTTATTTGATCTTCTGTGATTTTTCCTAACCCAAAATATTTTGCATGTGGGCTTCCAAAATAATATCCTGAAACGGAAGCCGTTGGAAACATTGCCAAACTTTCGGTAAGGTATACGCCTATATTTTCTTCTACTTTTAGAAGATCCCAAATTGTTTTCTTTTCTAAATGATCTGGGCATGCAGGATATCCCGGAGCAGGACGAACTCCCTTATATTTTTCAGCAATTAAATCTTCATTACTTAATTCTTCCTGATTAGCATATCCCCAATATTCGGTTCTTACCTTTTTGTGTAAGAATTCGGCATAAGCCTCAGCAAATCGGTCTGCAAGAGCTTTTACCATAATTGCATTATAATCGTCATTAGCTTTTTCATATTCCGATGATAATTCATCTGTTCCAAAACCTGTAGTAACACAGAAAGCTCCCATATAATCAGTTTTTCCAGAACTTTTAGGAGCAATAAAATCGCTTAATGCCAGATATTCTTTTCCTTTTGATTTTTGAAGTTGTTGTCTTAAGGTTAAAAACTTAACCTGTTCCTGATCGTTTTCATCAAAAATTATAATATCATCCGTTTCGTTAGCATTAGCTTTAAAAACGCCGAATATGGCCTTTGCCGTCAGGAGTTTTTCATCAAGAATTTTTTTCAAAATAACCTGAGCATCTTTGAATAATTCTTTAGCTTGAGCCCCAACAACCTCATCCTCAAAAATATTAGGATACTTACCATGCAGATCCCAGCTTCTGAAGAAAGGCGACCAATCGATAAATGGGACCAATTCATTGAGATCCTGATCCTGGAAAATTTGTATTCCCACATTATTGGGTATAAAAATATCCTCGTTTTCCCAATCTATTTTAAAATGATTTTTTCGGGCATCCTGTATCGATACATAGTCTTTATCAACCTGTCTGTTTAGGAATTTTTCACGGAAGTCTGAGTATTCATCTTTTAGATCATGAACGTATTCTTTATTTCGATCTCCTAATAAAGAACTTACAACATTCACTGCTCTGGAAGCATCATTAACATGGACTACAGCATTTTTATATTTTAAATCAATTTTTACAGCCGTATGTGCCTTGGAAGTCGTTGCTCCTCCGATCAACAAAGGAAAGTTAAGATTCTGTCTTTCCAATTCTGAAGCGATATATACCATTTCATCCAAGCTCGGCGTAATCAATCCACTTAATCCAATTACATCCACTTTTTGTTCGATGGCAGTCTGAATAATCTTTTCGGCAGGAACCATCACTCCCAGATCTACAATTTCATAATTATTACAGCCTAAAACAACACTTACAATATTTTTTCCGATATCATGAACATCGCCTTTAACGGTAGCCATTAATATTTTACCATTCGCAGGTCTCGACCCGTCTTTTTCTGCTTCAATATAAGGCTGTAAATAAGCAACTGCTTTTTTCATTACCCGCGCAGATTTCACCACCTGAGGCAAGAACATTTTTCCACTTCCAAACAGATCTCCTACCACTCCCATTCCTGTCATCAGATTGATTTCAATAACATGTAATGGCTTTGCTGCCGCTTTCCTGGCTTCCTCTACATCTTCCTCAATAAAACGGTCAATTCCTTTTACTAAAGAATGGGTAATCCTATCTTGTAACGGCCTTGTTCTCCACTCTAACTCCTCAACTTTTTCTTTTTTGACCGATTTATTTCTTTCTGAATAATCAAGAAGCCTTTCTGTTGCATCTTCTCTTTTATCAAGAATAACATCTTCTACTAATCCCAACAGCTCTTTGTTGATCTCATCATAGACCTCAAGCATTGCAGGGTTTACAATTCCCATATTCATTCCTGCCTGAATAGCGTGGTATAAGAAAACAGAATGCATAGCTTCTCTCACCGTATCATTTCCACGGAAAGAGAATGAAACATTACTTACCCCACCGCTTACAGAAGCATAAGGAAGATTCTGTCTTACCCATCTTGTGGCATCAATAAAGTCCAGCGCATTTCTTCTGTGCTCATCCATTCCTGTTGCCACAGGGAAAATATTTAAATCAAAAATAATATCTTCAGCGGGAAAGCCGATCCGATTAACCAGAATATCATAAGACCGTTTTGAAATCTCTATCCTACGATCTAAAGTATCCGCCTGTCCATCTTCATCAAAGGCCATGACAATAACAGCAGCTCCATATCTTTTAATTGCTTTAGCCTGTTTAACAAACTCTTCTTCTCCCCCTTTTAAGCTAATAGAATTAACTACACATTTCCCCTGCACAACCTGTAGCCCTGCTTCTAAGATCTCCCATTTGGAAGAATCCACCATAATTGGGATTCTTGCAATATCAGGCTCTGAGCCTATAAGGTTAAGAAATTTGATCATGGAAGCTTTTCCATCAATTAATCCATCATCAAAATTAACATCAAGAATCTGTGCACCCCCTTCCACCTGGTGGCGGGCAATATCTAATGCTTCAGAGAATTTCTCTTCTTTAATTAATCTTAAGAATTTTTTAGAACCCGCAACATTAGTTCTTTCACCAACGTTGATGAAATTACTTTCCGGTGTTATGATAAGAGGCTCGAGGCCCGACAATCTTAAATATTTCATATTTTAATTTACCAATTTATAAATCTGACAATTCAGCAATGGATTAATTACTGATAAATTGTTAGATAGATACATTGTTATATTTATTAACCTTTCGTGGTTCATATTTATTAACCAAATCTGCAATAGCCTTGATATGTTCAGGTGTTGTCCCACAACATCCACCAATAATATTGATCAATCCTTTTTCTACATATTCTCTTATCTGTTCTGCCATAAATTCAGGAGTCTCATCATATTTACCGAAAGCATTAGGCAAACCTGCATTAGGGTAGGCTGAAACATAAAAATCTGAATTATGAGCCAGGGTTTCCAAATAAGGTGTCAATTGGTTAGCTCCCAGTGCACAATTGAAACCGACACTTAGTAGATTTAAGTGCGACACAGAAATTAAAAAGGCTTCTGCGGTCTGTCCGCTCAACGTTCTTCCTGAGGCATCTGTAATAGTTCCAGACACCATAATTGGAATTTTTATCCCTCGTTCGTCCTGGATTTCATCAATCGCAAATAAAGCCGCCTTTGCATTGAGTGTATCGAAAATAGTTTCCACCAATAAAATATCAGATCCACCATCTAATAGAGCCTCAGATTGTTGCTTATAGGCAATTCTCAACTCATCAAATGTAATGGCTCGGTATCCGGGATCATTAACATCGGGGCTTAAGCTAGCCGTTCTGTTGGTTGGTCCAATTGATCCTGCAACAAATCTGGGTTTATCAGGATTAATTGCTGTGAATTCATCACACGCTCTTCTTGCAATCTTTGCGGACTCATAATTTAGTTCATATACCAAATCTTCCATATGATAATCTGCCATTGCAATCGTCGTTCCTGAAAATGTATTGGTTTCGATGATATCTGCTCCGGCCTCCAGGTATTTTTTATGAACCTCTTCTATAGCATATGGCTGTGTAAGAGAAAGTAGATCATTATTTCCTTTTACTAAATGCGGATAATCTTTGAATCGTTCGCCACGATAATCCTCTTCTTCAAACTTATATCGTTGAAGCATTGTCCCCATAGCTCCATCAAGAATTAAAATTCTTTGTGAAAGCGCTTTATATAATTGTTCTGAGTTTCTCATTTGTAAATTTTGGTTAAAACCTATTATTCTATTGAATTAATCTAAGGCCTGTTGTAGATCCGCAATCACATCTTCTACATTTTCCAACCCTACTGAACAACGAACGAGACCTGCTGTAATTCCGACTTCATTTCTCTCTTCATCCGTTAACTTCGAATGAGTCGTAGAGGCCGGATGCGTAACAATTGTTCTTGTATCTCCAAGGTTTGCGGAAAGTGAACACATTTTTATTTTATCTAAAAACTTTCTACCACCCTCTATTCCTCCTTTTATTTCAAAAGCAACAATATTACCTCCTAACTTCATTTGTTTTTTTGCCACTTCATAACTCGGATGAGAAGGTAAAAACGGGTATTTCACCAATTCCACATTTGGATGGTTTTCCAAAAACTCAGCAACTTTCAGAGCATTTTCACAATGCTTTTCTACTCGGATCGCCAATGTTTCCAAACTTTTAGATAAAACCCACGCATTAAAAGGAGACATTGCAGGTCCTGTATTTCTTGCAAAAAGATAGATCTCTCTTATCAGGTCTTCTCTTCCTACTGCTACTCCTCCTAAAACACGTCCCTGTCCATCAATTAATTTTGTCGCCGAATGAACGACAACATCAGCACCATACTTGATAGGTTGCTGAAGGTAAGGTGTTGCAAAACAATTATCTACAATAAAGATAAGATTATGTTTTTTAGCAATCTTTCCAAAAAAATCTAAATCTAAAATTTCAATGGCTGGATTTGTTGGAGTCTCCAGATATAAAATCTTTGTATTAGGCTTAATTAATTTTTCAACATCTTCTGCATCTTCTGCTTTGAAATAGGTTGTTTCAATATTCCATTTCGGAAAATACTTTGTAAATAAAGTATGTGTAGATCCGAAAACAGATTGACAACTTACGATATGATCTCCCGCATCCAACAATGTTGCAAAAGTCGAATAAATGGCCGCCATACCTGTTGCAAAAGCATATCCCGCTTCTGCACCTTCCATTTTTACTATCTTATCTGTGAATTCCGTAACGTTCGGATTGGAGAATCTGCTGTATAAGTTTTTTGGTTTTTCTTCTGCAAAACTCGCTCTCATATCTTCAGCATCCTGAAAAATAAAACTTGATGTAAGATATAAAGGCGTCGAATGTTCATCAAACTGAGTTCTTTCTGTCTGAGTTCTTATTGCAAATGTTTCAAAATTTTCCATATAGTTTTAATTCTAATAATGTAACAATATATCAATGTAACAGTTTACCAATGAAGCAATTCTTCTTTTCCGGGTAGCTATTGGTACATTGTTATACTGCTACATTCGTACATTAATTTATTTAGTTTCGCTTACTCTTAAAATATCTCCGAAAACCCCTCTTGCAGTTACTTGCGCTCCTGCTCCTGCACCCATAATCACAATCGGATTCTCACCATAACTTTCCGTGTAGATCTCAAAAATGGAATCTGAACCTTTTAGCTGGCCTAAAGCCGAGGTAGCAGGAACAGAAATCAATTTCACATCAAGCTGCCCCTTTTCCTTTTGTAAATCACCATGTAAGTCACCTACGTAACGTAATACATGATCCGAAGCCTGACCATCTTTGATATTCTGATATTCAGTATCCAATTCTTCCAGTCTGGAGATGAATTCGTTTTTCCCGATCGAGAGAAGGTCTTGAGGGATTAGGTTCTGAATATTTATATCACTGAATTCATTAATAAGATCAAGTTCTCTGGCTAAAATCAAAAGTTTTCTTGCTACATCATTTCCAGAAAGATCTTCACGAGGATCTGGTTCAGTAAAACCTTTTTCCATTGCCTCCCCTATAACTGTTGAAAACTTATCATTTCTAATAGAGAAATTATTGAAAATATAACTTAAAGAACCGGAGAATACCCCTTTTATTCTTGTAATATTTTCCCCTGAAAGGTGTAATAATTTTATCGTATCAATCAAAGGTAAACCAGCTCCTACATTAGTTTCATAAAGATAACGTCTGTTGTTTTTATTCAACGTATATCTTAGTTTACGATATTCTTCAATAGGTAGTGTATTGAATATTTTATTCGAAGAAACCAGATCAAATCCATTTTCTGCCAAGGCATGATAGTTTTTAACAAAGTCCTTACTTGCCGTATTATCAACTACTATTAAATTTTCCAATTGATTTTCTCTTGAAAAATTAATTAGCTCATCAACATTTGAAGGGCTTTCCGCTATTAAAACCTCATCATTCCAGTTACTGTCGAAACCTTTTTTATTGAATGCTATTTTCCTTGAGTTCGCAACTGCTACTACTTTAAGGTCAATTTTTTTTCGTCTTTTGATTTCTTCTGAAGATTGTAAAACCTGATCAATCAGAGTTTTTCCAACATTTCCATGTCCTATTATTGCCAGATGAACTGTTTTAGGTTTTTTTGATATTTCAGATTCGATGATATTTTTAGTTTTTTCGTCTTGTGAAGAGGTTACTACGATATTTACTCTTTTTTCGCTTGCTATTTGATTGAGAAGTAATGGGAATACATTATTTCTAGCCAACTCTGCAAGTACTTTATTAAGGTCTTCAGCTACAAAACCTAAGACAGAAACATTGTTAATACTGTAGATCTGAGAAACTTTCCCGGATTTTCTTTCTGATTCAAATTCATCAATGAGACAATTTACAGCCTTTTCAGAATCATCTTCGTGAACCAGAATTGATAATCCGTTTTCAATAGCCTGTTGTGAAATTACTCCAACACTAATCCGTGCTAAAGTAAGTGCTTTAAAAATTCTTCCATCAATACCGATTTCTCCCAGGAAATCTTCACCCTCAAATTTGATAATTGATCTATTTTTTAAAAATTTTATTTCGTTAGCATTTTTCATCTGTTCATTCTTTATTGTTTAGTGTTGCTACAGGAAATTTTGTGTTCGCTTAATTTCAGTCTGTAACAAGATGTTTTTAATGATATTATTTAATTGTTTATATTCCATTAGGAAGGCATCGTGCCCATGTATTGAGGTGATCTCGTGATAAGAAACATTCTCTTTTTTGCCTGTCAGTTTTTCAAAACACATCCGGATTTCTGAAGCAGGAAAGAATAGATCTGTATCAACGGAGATCAAGTCCATTCGTGCCTGAATTTTCTCCAACCTATTTTCTTCAGCGTTGATGTTCATAAGTAAATGATTCATTAGCTTGTAAGATTTCAAACTAAATCTTTCATTAAGAGCCTTTCCATGATAAACAAGCCAATCTTCTGATTCAAGCTTTTGTTTTTCTGTATTGTATTTATTTTGAAATCTGTCGTTTAAAGATTGTGGAGTCCTGTAACACAACATCGCATGAATTCTGGCTTTTTGTAATGGTTCATCATTTCCGTTCAATAAAAACTTCTGAACCAAACACTGAGCATGAAGCCAATCGTGTGTTTTAAAATCACAGGCAATAGGAATGAATATTTCAGCCAGTTGTGGATTTTTCACCAACATTTCCCAGCCTATTCCGCCTCCAAGAGAGCCTCCAATGATGGCGTACAAATTTTTAATATTTAAAAACTCAAGACCCTTTAAAAATATATTTGCAATATCTGAAGGTGTAAAGTCCTCATACTCATCAATTAAAAAATGATCATAACCGTTTCCTGGAATATTAAAACACAGAACGGTATAAGAATTAATATCAATAACTTCTCCTTCTCCCACTAACTGCTTCCACCAACCATTTTTCCCTGAAACATTTGAGTTTCCTGTTAAAGCGTGGTTAATTAAAATAATGGGTGCAGTAAACAATTCTTTCCCGAAGAGCTGATAACTCAACGGGATATGGTATTCCTTTCCGGAATAGGTTTGATACGAAAGATTAATATGTTTTAGTTCTGTTTTCAATTCTATTATATATTACTTATAACACAATTGAAAATGCCACGAGAAATGGCTGAAGAACTTCAGTAAGTTATCTGTCCAAAATAAATATTTGGTAGAACGTAGCACCTTCTTCGCTTGCACAAAGGGTTGCTAAGGTTTCATAGGGTCTAATCCCTCAACCTTTCTTGATAACATTTTCAATATTTGAATGATCGAGCTGCAAAGATAGTTCATTTTATTTTAAATTTTTACAAAAAAATATTTTTTTCTCAAAAACCCTCTAATTATAAGAGTTACAAGGATATGTTAAGAATTATTCAGATAGAAAAAATTGGAATTATTTTTCAAAAAAATTAACTTCGTAGTGAAAATGATGATTTATGACCGCAGAAAAACAAAGATTACAAGATATCAACTGGAAAAGTTGGGGCCCTTATGTAAGCAATAGACAATGGGGTAATGTTCGTGAAGATTATAGCCCTAATGGCAATGCCTGGAACTTTACAAACCACGACAAAGCTGAAAGTTATTCTTATCGATGGGGGGAAGAAGGAATTGCAGGAATATCCGACACCAAACAGCTTTTTTGCTTTGCTCTTTCGTTCTGGAACAAGAAAGATAAAATGGTAAAAGAACGTTTTTTTGGATTGAGCAACCCTCAGGGAAATCATGGGGAAGATATCAAAGAAATCTTTTACTACCTGGACAACACTCCTACACATAGCTATATGAAGATGGTATACAAGTATCCCATCAATGAATTTCCTTATGACCATCTGGTTTCTGAAAATGGAAAACGCAGCAAAAAAGAGGCTGAATATGAAATTATTGATACAGGAATTTTTGATAATAATGAATATTTTGACATTTTTATTGAATATTGCAAGGCAGAAACCAATGACATTCTGGTACGGGTTTCTATCCATAACAGAAGCCAACAGGATGCACCTATAATCGTAGCTCCAACCGCATGGTTCAGAAATAACTGGAAATGGGGTTACAATACTTATAAAGGCATGTTGAATGCTTCAAATGAAGGCTGTATTGATATCAATCACGACAGTGTTTCTATTAAAAAGTTTTATTCAAGAAATACAAATGCAAGAAGTGCCTTTTGTGATAATGAAACAAATACACGGAAATTATATGGAGTCCCATTTATTGAAAACACCTATTTCAAAGATGGAATAAATGATTATATCATTCATAAAAGTAATAGTATCAATCCTGAAAAAAGAGGATCAAAAGCTTCTTTTATCATCGATGAAATAATTGGCGGTGGCCAGTCAAAAACTTTTGATTTCAGATTATCACCCGAAGATACGGATGAGCCTTTTTACCAGTTTGAAGAAATCTTCAATACCCGAATTGCCGAAGCAAATGAATTTTATAATGAAGTTCAGCACGATGTAACCAATGAGGATGAAAGAAATGTTCAAAGGCAGGCTTTCGCAGGATTACTTTGGAACAAACAGTTTTACCACTACAACGTTGGAAAATGGCTAAAAGGAGACCCCAATTTTGATGCACCACGGGATTTCTATAACTACGTAAGAAATACAGAGTGGAATCATATGCATAATAAGGATATAATTTCCATGCCTGATAAATGGGAATACCCTTGGTATGCAACCTGGGATCTGGCCTTCCATTGCGTTCCTTATGCATTGATCGACGCACAATTTGCAAAAAACCAACTTCTTCTATTAACAAAGGAATGGTATATGCACCCCAACGGGCAGCTTCCTGCTTATGAATGGAACCTCAGTGATGTAAATCCACCTGTTCACGCATGGTCTTGTTTCAGGGTTTTTAAAATTGATGAAAAAACAAATGGCAAACCAGACTTGTTGTTCCTTGAAAAAGTTTTCCAGAAATTACTTCTGAATTTTACATGGTGGGTGAACCGTAAGGATAAAAATGGTAAGAATATTTTTGGTGGCGGTTTCTTGGGACTCGATAATATTGGTGCATTCGACCGAAATATGGAACTCAAAGATGGCGAACATCTGGAACAGGCAGACGGTACGAGCTGGATGGCAATGTATGCCTTGAATATGATGAGAATAGCTATGGAGCTGGCTCAATATTACCAGGTATATGAGGATATGGCCATTAAATTCTTTGAACATTATCTTTATATTGCAGAAGCTATGGAAAATATGGGTGATGGCAAGGAAGGATTATGGAATGAAGAGGATGGATTTTTCTATGATGTACTCCAATTAGGTGATGGTGAAAGTGTAACCCTTCGCTTGAGAAGTATTGTTGGGCTTATTCCACTATTCGCTGTAGAGATCATCGATCACGGGTTACTGGAAAAAATGCCTAACTTTAAAATAAGAATGGAATGGGTTCTTAAAAACAAACCAGAACTTACAAAATTAGTTTCTCATTGGGATGAAGAAGGCCACGGAAGAAAGCACTTAATGAGCATTTTACGCAAAAACAGATTATCAAAAGTTCTTACCAGAATGCTCGATGAAAAAGAGTTTTTAAGTTCCTATGGAATCAGGGCGATGTCAAAAGTATATGAAGAAAATCCTTTTATATTCTCCGTTCATGGTACTGAAAACGTTGTTTATTATACACCGGCAGAAAGTGACAGCAGGATGTTCGGAGGAAATAGTAACTGGAGAGGACCCATTTGGTTTCCGATTAATTTTCTAATCGTAGAAAGTCTTCAGCGATTTCATTTCTATTATGGGAATAGCTTAAAAGTGGAACTACCAACGGGAAGTGGAGACAAAAGAAACCTTGAAGAAGTGGCCCAGAATATCAGCAATAGACTTTGCTCGATATTTTTAAAAGATGAACAGGGCCAAAGGGCTTTTAATGGTGGAAATAATAAGTTTAATTATGATGAGCATTTTAAGGACTATATCACTTTTTATGAATATTTCCATGGTGACAATGGTCGTGGAGTTGGTGCATCACATCAAACAGGCTGGACCGCTACTGTAGCCAAACTTATGAAACCAAGATAAGATAAAACACCTAAAATACTTCTTTTCAAAAAGGAGTATTTTTTTTAGTTAGACACCAATCCCTGCCGTTCCTCTTTATTAAAAAGTTCTCTTATTCATGAGAACACATATGCTTACATTACATAAAAATACTTAGCCTTATATTTTAATGAAAATTTAATAATCAATTTGAAATTATGATGAATTATTAATAAAACAATCTTTATCTTAGCATAACAAACTTAAAAGTATTTTTTATGAAAGGAAAACTACTACCTGCTGCATGCCTGGTATTATCAAGCATGTTCATTCATCAGATTAATGCTCAGGAATATCAACCTATTCCCATCCAAAGTGGATATAATGCTGATGTTATCGCGAATGGAATTGGAAGTTCAACGACTTCTACTAACAATGATGTAGATGGTGTCAATTATGCCTTTGTTTCGAGAGACTTTCAATTAACTTCTACCAGCACACCATTGACGTATGGTTTACCTATTAGTGGAATGTTCAATTCTGCCGTCAGCTCTACCCCTGGATTAGGTTATCAATTAGCTTCTTACAGTGGCAATAATGTTTTAAGACTTGAAAATACAGCTGATTCAGGAACTCTTACCTTTTCGACACCTATCCCGGCAATAAACTTATATATGCTGGCAACAGGAGGCAGCGGAGCCTGTACCGTGGATGTAAGCGTTAACTTCGCCGACTCCTCAACACAGTCATTTACCGGAATCAATATTTCCGATTGGTATTACGCAGCAAATTTTGCCATTCAGGGGATAGGAAGAATTAACCTCAATAATGACAATTTGGAATCTGGTGGTGGAACAGAACCCCGATTGTATCAAATCCCTCTTGCTATTGATGCTGCTAATCAGTCTAAAAACATCCAAAGTGTAACTATCACAAAAACCGGTACTGGCGGAATTCCAAATATTTTTGCATTCTCCGCCGATGTATATAGTTCCTGCCCTTCACCTTCAAATATTACGTATACTTCTACAATGAATAGTGCAACTTTAAGCTGGACAGCGCCAGCAACAGCGCCATCTTCAGGTTACGATTACTATTACAGCAGCACACCAACGGCACCAACTGCAACTACAACTCCTACAGGAAGTGTTGCCGCTGGTACCACTACCGCAACCCTGAACTCATTAACCACAGGGGAGACTTACTATTTTTGGGTGAGATCAAATTGCGGTGGAACTAAAGGATTCTGGAAAATGAAAGAATTTACGGTAGGACAGATATCTTCTACTTATACAATCGGAGATATTAATACGATGTACAATATAAACCCAACAATAACAGCAACCACCAATTGCGCTGGAGCTGTAACCGTTAGTGTACCTACTGGTTATAAAATAAAATCTACCGCTGTTTCTTATACAATGTCTACTGTCGCAAACGGGTGGATGTCTGAGCAAAGAAGTTTACTAGTTTGTTTAAATAATAACACCTCCGAAACAGCAATAACAAGTGGTTCAGGTGGTAATTCAGGAACCTATTCTTATAACAGAACGGCACTGTCTTTAGCAAATGACCTTACCGGAGATGTCAATTTTGAACTTAGAGCCTGGAGAACTTATGGCAGTTCGGATTGTAATGCAGATTATAACAAGGTTGACAATAACACATTTACAGTTACAGTAACACTGGAACCTCTTATCCTGGCTGTAAATGAAGTAAATGCTAAAGCTAAAGAAAGACTAGCTTACCCTAACCCTTTCACTGATGTTCTCTTTCTTGAAAATTTTGCAGATATAAAACGTATTACCCTTACTGATCTTTCAGGAATTACCGTAACAACAATTGACAACCCTTCCTCAACGATACATTTAGGCGGAGTTAAATCAGGAGTTTATATCTTAACTGCAACCATGAAAGACGGTTCTTTTAAAAGTTCTAAAATAATTAAAAAATAAAACTAACAACCATCAATAATAAAAAAACCGGATTGACTATCCGGTTTTTTTATTTTGTCTTATATCTAGAATTAAATCTTTTCACCATTTACAAAAACTTCATAACCAATTTCTACATTAGGTTCTAAAGTTTTAGAAACTGAGCAGTATTTTTCAAATGATAATTGTGCTGCTTTTAATGCTTTACCAGGATCAACAGTACCCTCTAAAAAAAATTTAACTTTAATTGCCTTAAAAGGTTTTGCTTCTTCTATCTGAACTCTTTCACCTTCAACTTCAGCTTTAAAGCCAGTAATTTCCTGTCTTTGTTTTTTTAATATAGAAACGACATCTATTCCGCTACATCCCGCAACTGCCATTAAAACACTTTCCATTGGAGAAACTCCTTTTGCTCCTGGCTGAGAAGTATTGTCCAAAAGAATAGAATTCCCCTGAGAGTTGGTGCATTCAAATAAAAAATCGTCGTTTATTCTGTTTAATGTTATTTTCATTGTCGTATTTATATTTAAGATCATTAGAATTCGTCTGCAATTTAAAAGGCAGACAAATCGTAGAATATTTATATGTACAAAATTATAAAATTCCCCTCGCTTTTATCTCCAAATATTTATTGATAACGTCGATATTTAAATTTTCAGGAAGGGTATATACCGTGTAGATCCCATATTTGCGAAGTTCCTGGATAATCAGTTTCTTTTCAAATTCAAATTTCTCTGCAATAATCTCGTCATAGATGTCCTGCATACTTTCAGGATTCCTATGAATTAAAGTCTGAAGTTCTGAATTTTTAAAGAATACAACAACCAGCAAATGGTTCTTCGCAATACCACGAAGATATTTCAACTGCCTGTTTAATCCATCTAATGTTTCAAAATTAGTAAATAGCAAGATCAGACTTCTTTGATTGATCGAATATTTTACATCCTGATAAAGTCTGTTAAAATCACTTTCAAAAAAATTGGTTTTGATGTTATAAAGAGATTCAGAAATTTTCTTTAACTGACCTGATTTATTTTCAGCAGCTATTTTATTTTCAGTTTTTTTTGAGAAAGTCATCATTCCCGCCCGATCTCCTTTTTTCAAAATGATATGAGACAAAGCCATTGTTGCATTAATTGAATAATCTAAAAGACTCAATTCTTTAAAAGGCATTTTCATGGTTCTCCCAGTATCGATCAACATAAAAATACGCTGTGACTTTTCATCCTGAAATTGATTAACCATAAGACGATTGGTCTTTGAGGTTGCTTTCCAGTTAATCGTTCGAATATCATCACCCGGAACATAATCTTTAATCTGCTCAAATTCCATGGTATGCCCCAGCTTTCTGATCCTTTTAATACCACCCAACAAAAACTCACTCTGAAGCGCCATCAGCTCATATTTTCGGAGATGAATAAATGATGGGTAAGCAGCAAGGTTTGCATCCTTTTGAAATCTATATCTTTTTGAAACGAAGCCTATTGGTGAAGCCGCATAAACATTTAAGCTTCCAAAATTATACTCCCCCCTTTCTTTAGGTTCTAAAGTATACTGAAAATAGGTATTTCTTCCTGAAGCAATTTCTTTACGGATCAAAAAATCCCTTTTTTGAAACTGAAACGGAATTTCATCAATGATCTTGGTACTGATCTTAAAACTGTAGTTATTTTTAATATCTACCTTTATTGGATTCTCATCTCCATTAGATAATTTCTCCGGCAATATTCTTTGTGCTAAAATTCCGTCCTTCTGATTAAAAAGAAGAAGAAAATCAACCATTGATGCTAGAAAACAAAGTAATAACAGAATATGAGCAATGTAGATGATGAATGGAAAGAAAAATGCAAAAACATAGAGTATCCCCACTCCTATGAGTGCGAAGAAAAAACGGTTATTAATGTATAAGTTTTTCATTTTCTCAGGGTTGCAGCTGTTATGATTAAGGAATTAGATCTAAAGCTTTTATCAGCTAATCCCTAATTCTTAACCTACCTTGGTATCTCTATTCCTTCTAAAATTTGTCTAATAATTTCATCAGCACTTAGACCTTCCATTTCTCTTTCCGGCGAAACAATTACCCGGTGTCTTAGCACTGCATAGCTTGCCTCTTTAATATCTTCAGGAGTTACAAAATCTCTTCCTCTTAATGCCGCAAAAGCTTTTGAAGCTGTTAGCAATGCTAAGCTAGCTCTTGGAGATGCTCCCAAGTATAAAAACTGATTTTCTCTGGTATTCACTATAATTTTAGCAATGTATTCCATTAACTGAGCCTCAACAATAATTTCCTTTACCAACTGCTGATAATTTTTTAATTGCTGGGCTGTTATTACTTTTCCTACAACTTCCGTTTTATCTTCCGTTCTACTTTCGTGTTGATTTTTAATAATTAAAATCTCTTGTTGAAGATTTGGATACCCAACATTTATTTTAAATAAAAACCTATCTAATTGCGCTTCCGGAAGCCTATATGTTCCTTCATGCTCAATAGGATTCTGTGTAGCTACCACTAAGAAAGGCTCTTCCATTGTGTATCGGATTCCATCCATTGTAATCTGCCTCTCTTCCATTACTTCAAACAAAGCAGCCTGAGTCTTTGCCGGAGACCTGTTAATCTCATCAATTAAAATAAAGTGTGAGAAGATAGGTCCTTTTTTAAATTCAAATTCGGAATTTTTAACATTAAAAATAGAGGTTCCTAGTATATCTGAAGGCATTAAATCAGGGGTAAACTGAATTCTGCTGAAATCAACATCAATTGTTTTAGCCAATAATTTTGCCGTAATCGTCTTAGCAACTCCAGGAACTCCTTCAATCAGAACATGACCGTTTGATAGAAGAGCAGCAAGAAGGTGTTCTACCATACTTTCCTGTCCTACAATTACTTTAGCAATTTCAGACTTTACTTTTTCTAAACTTACCCGAAGTTCAATCATATCGATTCTCGACTGAAAATCGTTTTCTTTTTTATCAAGATTTATAGAACTTTGATTTTCTAAATTTTGATTTTCAAGGTCTTCCATAAAATTTTAATTTATCATTTGACAATATATCAATTTACCAATGATTGATAAACCATTACATTGTTATATTATTATCGTAATATTTCATCCAAGACTTTATTGAGTCTTGTAAGATCCTCCTTCATCACACTGGCGTACGGATCCTGAGCTTTTCGGATCAGATCCAGTGCTTCATTGATCATTTCCATTGTTCTTCCTGTTTTCAACTGCAGCTTTTTGGCAAATTCATTATCTAGGTTTTGTGTGTCAATAAGAAGATCCAATCTTACTTTATTCAGGAAATACTGAGCTTTCTTGGCCATCATATCATGAAAGTCTCCTTCCTGAAGATAAAGATTTCCAATACTTTTCACAAAATCTACAGAGGTATTTTTTAAAGGTTCCATAATTGGAACAATCCGTTGTTTTCTTTTTGCATTGAAGAAAATAAATAGGATCAATCCCCCAAGGAATACCCACCATGCATATTTAAGAGCTGGTTTTGAGAGTATAAATCTCATAAAAAAACGGGAAGAAGCTTTGGCGCTTGCTGCCTCTACAAACCAAAGTGTTTCTTTGTCATTAAGATACGAAAAAACATCTTGTGCGTATCTAATATTTCCGGGCTTAAGAAGATAATAGTTAGTGAGGAAAAGTGGCTCGCTGTGGACATAAATATTTCCTTTCCCAAATTTCACCTTGATAAAATTAGCCTGATCTGAATTATTTTTTTCAACCGTTTTTCCTAAAACTTCCACACCAGGTTTAATGTAAGAGAAACCACGTCCCGACGGGAATTTATCCAGGATCATAAAATCATTCAGATATTTTTTATCTGTAAGCTTTAAAACATTTTGCTCATCAAAAGAGATCTGAGAAATATAATAACCAATACTATCCGAAATCTCTTTTGGAATTTTATTTACGATCAGCATCGCATCAGAACCCTTGGAAACTTCACCTAATATACTACGCCACGATTGTTTATCTATTTCTTTTTCGACAACTAAAATATTGTGAAGATCTTTTTTGTTCTCATTGTAATAATCATAAGGCGTCTCATCAATCTTTTTAAGATGTGTTTTAAAAAGATCTTTTACTTCTTTATTAAATACGAACAATCCAAAAGGAGATTTTTCATTAGGATCAAAGTTTTTACGCCAATCTGTAACCTCCTTTTTATTAACTTCAAGCAATGCCAAGATCACCATGATAATGATGAAAATTATAGCATATATTTTGAAAGTTTTATTCATTCTTAAAAATTTAACTATGGTTTAAACCTCTGATATTGGTTTTTAAATTTTAAATAATCCTCCTCATTGATAATGAACTCTCCATACCATACATAATCAAATATATACGAAAGGTTTGAAAATTCATTTTTTAGATGTGGAACTTTAAGTTCTGCAACATAATCTTTATTCGTTTTTTCAGGATTCCAGATGATCGACTTCCTATCGCTCAATTTTTTAAGAACAAATAAAAACTGATAGCGAACCGCTGAACGATAATCTCCCGTTCTTTCAAACTTTGCGATGCTTTCAGGGAAATTAATCTCATGAATATTTTCGTGCAGTTCTTCTTCTTTAATATTTACTTTTTTATTCTTTCGTCCAAAGAAAAAATTCCCGTCTTTACCTAATAAGTATCTAATAATAAAATACAATAAGAATCCAACTAGAAGTATAGCAAACAAACGAATCACAACTGTAGTGATCTTAGCTGAAGTTCCAAAGCTGTTCTCACCAAAAATACTTTCGATAATTTTGGCAAGTTTTCTTTGCAGTTTTTGCCAGAATGATTCTCGGGGTTTTATAGTTGTATAATCGAACTCTTTCCCTTTGTATCTGGCTTTAAGATTCTCTTTGAATTTTTTTGGATAAACTGTATTCTCAGAAATCGGATGTTCAATCAATACAGAATCTGCACGGTACATATTATTATAATGTCCGGTACTCAAAGAATCTTCTATATATTCCTCAGCAATGGGAGAATCGTCATTCTGAGCATATGTAAATCCAATTGAGAAAAAGATCAGTAAGAAAAAAACAATCTTATTCATTAATACCAATGGTTTCTATTTCTGCAAGTTCTACCTTCTGATGAAGGTCTGACCTGCTGTCGTAATACATCAATCCTGAATTGACATACAATAAATTTGAAAGAACAAATGACAATAACATTGAAATTCCATAGATCACAAAAAATAATATTCCCATTGTTCCCTGAAAAGGATTTTGTTCAAAATTACCATCAGGAGCTGAAGTGAGAATTGAACTATAGAAAAATATCATTGGAATAAATGTGAAAATCGTAGTAATCGTATACATGATAAGAAAGACAATTGTCGTAGCCCCCCAATACTTCCAATACGGAGACTTTTCTCTTCCGTTCTTATAAGAAAACTGTGACCGTATTGCATAGCTCAAGCTTTCAAAAAATCCTCTCTCACTATTAAAATAGTCATACATCAAGAATGTAACAACATTAAATAATGTTGGATAAACCAACAGCATGATGAATAATCCGATAATGATCAATATCAAAGCATAAGATATTCCCGCAATAATAAAAGCTAAAGGAGTAACAATGAATACCATTCCCAAACATAGTATACCTATTCTTCCCGCATTGTTTTTGAAATCACTCAAAATATCATCCGTCCTGATCTTTTCCTCTCCACGGGCGAGCCTTTTCATATAAAAAACAGGATAGAGATAATTAACAATCATCAAAATTAGGAAAAGTAAAAATGTTAATAATCCCACCACAATCAGCATACCCACATTATCTTCAAAGTATTGCTGAAAATAGTAACTATTACCACTCATATTGGATCCAAAAAGCTGTGAAAAAAGTTCTTTATATCCAAATATAAAAATGGTAACCATTAAAATCAACAGTAATCCATTGAGTAGAATATAGTTTTTAAAATAGTTCTTCCCGTATAATTTGAAAAAATTGAAACTATCACTTATAAAAGTTCCAAAGTCTCTTTTTTTATAAAACTGCATCATGTATGTGTTTATTAGTTTTTTTATTGACTACAGCAGGATAGATAAAATAATAATATCCTATGATTGAAAATGATCCTAAAATAATAATCAAATTCAAAAAAAGCGGCATCTTTAAAGCATGCCTTGTGATGTAGCCTTCAATAATCCCGGCACAAATAGTAAAAGGGATTGTACTTAAAAATATTTTGAATGAATCTTTAAATCCATTTTTAAAAGAATTGAATCTGGACAGTGTTTTTGGAAATAAGATTGATGCTCCCAGAATTAATCCACACATCGCTTCAACAACCATAGCGAAAATCTCAAATACACCATGCAGCCAAATACCTCTTGCGCTTTCTTTTAGTGCTCCATAGTCATAAAAAAAATATTGAAAAGCTCCCAACATTATACTATTTGACAACAAAGCATATAACGTCCCTACACCTCCGAAAATACCATAAATAAAAAGCTTAGCTCCTACTCCAATATTATTGAAGATTATACCTATTGTACTTCCCCATGTCGATCCACTCTGATAAACTCCTACTGCATTTCCTTTTTTAATATTTTCTATGGTCTCGTTCACATAACTTTCACCTAGAATAATGTTCACAAAATCTTTATCGTAGATTGCTGAAAGAACTCCTATCGAAGTAAACAGAACAAAAAATAAAAAAGCATATATGAGATATCTTCTGTATTGAAACATGAGTAGTGGAACCTCTGTTTTAAAAAAGTACAAAATCCTGTTTTCTTCTACTCTTTTGTTTTATAAATTTTTTGAAATATCTGTGAAGACAGATGATTTAAATAGACTGTCGTATTACTTTTAGGATAATAAGTCTGTGCAAAAGAAAGATCATTGACAAGATTAATATATAGCGAAGACAGGTCATCCGGATTTTTTTTTATTTTCCCTTGAATAACCTGTTCAATTCCCAACCATTTTTCTTTATTTTGTTTTATGAAATAAACTTCTCTCATAATCTAAGGCTAAAATAATAAAATTATGTCTCAAATTGCGATTAATACCTCACAAAATGTAAATATTAACTTCAACATTGCCAGTGTCGGAGAAAGAATGCTTGCATTTATCATTGATCTCCTAATAAAAGTCGCTTATATCGTCATTACTTTCTATATATTTTTTAACTTTTTTGATTTGGGATATTTATTAAACGGTTTGGATCAATGGTCTCAGATGGCTATTTATATTGCTATTACTTTTCCTGTTTATATTTATCCTGTTGTTCTGGAAAGCCTTATGGAAGGGCAGACGCCAGGAAAAAAAGTAATGAAGATACGGGTGGTGAAAATTGATGGATATCAGGCAAGTTTTGGAGATTATTTGATTCGCTGGGTATTCAGAATAATAGACACTTCTTTTGTTGGTGTTATTGGTTTGATTTCTATGATTGTTTCTAAGAACAACCAACGTTTGGGAGATATCGCATCAGGTACAGCTGTGATTTCACTAAAGAACAGCATCAATATTTCTCATACTATCCTGGAAAATATTCAGGAAGATTATGTTCCTTCATTTCCTCAAGTTATTGCCTTAAGTGACAATGATATGAGAATTATTAAAGACAATTATACAAAAGCTTTAAGAATAGATGACAGGCAGATCATAAGTAAGCTTTCTGATAAGATCAAGAATATTCTAAAATTAGAAATTGACCCTGTAAAAATGACGGAAAGACAATTTATCAATATCGTTATTAAGGATTATAATTACTACACGGGGAAAGATAATTAATTATTTTTTCTTTTAAATTAACTCAAGTGGTTTTTGTTGATTCCATTTTGAGCCAATTTACAAGTCGGTGCAGTTTTTGTACTTTTATTTATATTAAGCTTTTAATTATGAAATTTGAAAATAACAAATCCGGAAATGGCGGAGTTCTTACACTAAATAATGAAATTAAGGAAATTGGCAGGCTTACCTATACTATTTTTCCTGAAGAAAATAAACTTATTATTTCGTTCGTATTGGTTCATCCTGAATTTGAAGGACGAGGAATGGGAAAATATTTAGTAGAAGAAGCTATAAAATTTTCCAGAGAAAATAACTGGAAGGTTTACCCACACTGTTCTTATGCACGATCTGTCATGATGAGAATGAACGATGTTGATGATGTATTTTTAAAGAATTAAAACTTCGTTCACTAATATTTTTTCAATATCATCAGGGTAATCTACTTTGAAATGTTCATCGGAAGCTACCCAAGCCATTATCTCTTCAAGCTTTAAAATTTTAGAGTTTGATATTCCCATTTTATCTAGGGCACAGGCATTACATTCCTGCTCATATTGATTATGAATAGGAATTACAAACAATTTTTTTTCCAAAAAAAGAGCTTCTGCAGGAGCTTCAAAGCCGGCATTACACAAAATACCATCACAATTTTCAAAGCACTTCAAATACTCGACTTCATCAATTGGGAAAACTTCTACATTTTCTACTTTAGCTTTATTTTTGCTGTATTTAGAAAACACCTTCCATTGCACAGGAATCTGTTTTAAGATCTTGATAATATTTTCATCCGAAAAGCTCGGTAAATAGACAAGATAATATCCTTTTTTATCAGGATTAAGGTTACGTATCTTATGTCTTATAACGGGTTTTTTTATTTGAGGATGATAATTTTCAAAATGAAAACCTATTTTCCTTGCACTTGGAACATAGTATTTAAGAATAAGTTCCCCAAGAAAATCTTTTTTCTCAGGTTTTGGAGTCTCAGAAAAACTCATGGAAGCCTGATGACTAAGTTCAATCATTGGGAGTTTTTTCAACTTGCAGGCCCAACCCGTTAAAGGTTCATAGTCATTAATGATCAGATCATATTGTCTTAACTCTAATTCATTGATGGTTTTTACGGCCTGAAAAAATTTATTTTCAGTAAATGTTTTCCTATAGGATAAACCGCCTGTTTTATTATAGAGCAAAGAAATACCCTTATGCTGAAAGTTAATATCGAAATCGGCCTTTAATTGCGATTGATGACCGCTGATTAATGTATCAACCGAAGCATATTTTTTAAGAATAGGAATAATCTCCTGAGCTCTCGCCACATGCCCATTTCCTGTCCCCTGAAATGCATATAAGATTTTCATTCGGAAAAATTAGTTACTATTTTCAAAAGATCACTGGTATCAAGATCCTGAATTTCTTCTGTTTCATCATCTTGAAGCAAATGTTTATGATCATCATAATAGAAAATCTTCCATTCCTTGTCATGATATTCCAAGGCTGATAAATTTTCTATCCAGTCTCCCGAATTAAGATAAGTACAAGAGCCTTTTTTATTGACAACTTTGCGGATTTGAGGTTGGTGTATGTGACCACAGATGACATAATCATAATGATTGTCTATTGCCAGTTCAGAAGCAGTTAATTCAAAGTCTCCAATATATTTTACCGCCTTTTTCACATTGTTTTTGATTTTTTTCGAAAATGAGTATTTTTCTCGTCCCATTTTCTCTAAGACCCAATTTACAACATTATTAATAACAATCAGCATATCATATCCCTTCCCACCAAGTTTTGCAATCCACTTGGAGTGTTGAACTGACGCATCAAATACATCACCATGAAAAATCCATGTTTTCTTTTGATCGATATTAAGACAAATTTTGTTACAGACCTTGAGTTTACCTAGTTCAAAATCGGTAAACTTCCTGAACATCTCATCATGATTTCCAGTGATATAGTATACCTCTGTATTTTTAGTGGCAAACGAGAGGATTTTTTTTATAACCTTTAAATGAGGTTTAGGGAAGTAAGACTTTTTAAATTGCCAGATGTCAATGATATCACCATTCAAAACCAGAATTTTGGGTTGAATTGAATTCAGATACCTTAGTAACTCTTTAGCCTTACATCCATAAGTTCCCAAATGCACATCCGAAATAACAACTAACTCAACATTTCTTTTCATAGTTTTATGCAAAGAAACTAATTGAAAGTTAACTGTATATGAATGTTATATTATTTTTTATAAAGAATTCATTAACTCCTCAGTAATTTCCATATTGTGATACACGTTCTGTACATCATCATCTTCTTCAAAACGGTCAAGCATCTTCATGTTGGCCTTAAACTGCTCTTCAGTAACTTCTTTCGTATTGTTTGGAATTCTTTGAAGTTCCGCACTTTTAACTTCAATTTTAAGCTCATCCAGCTTATGAGATAAAGAACCAAAGTCTTCAAAAGCAGTGGTAATCATTATTTCTTCTTCATCTTTATCAATATCTTCTGCTCCTCCATCAATCATCTCCATTTCAAACTCATCCCAGTCCATTTTAACATGAGCAGGATCAATATAAAAAATACCCTTTCTGTCGAAGATAAATGCCAATTCACCATTCTTTCCAAGGTTACCATCAAACTTATTAAAAATAGCTCTTACATTCGCTACTGTTCTTGTTGTATTATTCGTTGTACACTCTACAAAAAATGCGACTCCTCCTTGTCCGTAACCCTCGTAAGTTACCTCCTCATAGTTTTCAGCATCCGCTCCACTTGCTTTTTTAATTGCTCTCTCTACATTATCTTTAGGCATGTTTGCCCCTTTTGCATTTTGGATACATCTTCTTAAAGCTGGATTTGCTTCAGGATCTGTTCCACCAGCTTTTACAGCTAATGCAATGTCTTTACCAATTTTAGAAAAAGTCTTGGCCATCTTATCCCAACGGGCCATTTTAGAAGCTTTTCTATATTCAAACGCTCTTCCCATTTTTATTTTTAAATTTTCAACAAAATTAGTTAAAAGTATACGAAAAAAAAATACCTCCAAAAAAATTGGAGGTATTCATTATTTAGAAAAATTAATTATTTTTTCTTTTTAGCTGGAGCTTTTTTAGCTGGAGCTTTTTTCTTAGCTGTAGCTTTTTTCTTAGCAGTAGCTTTCTTAACTGGAGCATCAGCGTAATCTTTCTTAGCGATTGTACTCCACTGGCTGTCATCTTCGATAGCAGTTACAACTACTTTTCTATCAGCTTGTCTTTCAGCATCAGAAGCCGTTGCAGGAACTGTAGCTTTAGCTTTACCAACACCTACTGATTTAACAGAGTTAGGATCAACACCTCTTGCATCTAAAGCAGCAACTACAGAAGCAGCTCTTTCTCTAGATAACTTCAAGTTGTAAACTTCAGAACCTTTAGCATCTGTTCTACCTTCTAATAGATAGTGACCTCCATCTTTTTTGATGATATCAGCAGCTCTATCCAATGCTGGTTTAGATTCAGCTTTGATTGTAGCTTTGTTGAAATCGAAATAAAGATTTCTGAATTCTTTTTCTACTTCAGTAGCAGTTTCTTTCTTAGGCTTAGGACATCCGTTGTATTCTGGTAATCCAGGAACTGTAGGACAAGCGTCATCTTTATCTAAGATACCGTCTCCGTCTGTATCTGGCCAAGGACAACCGTTGTTTTCAGCTGGACCTGCAACTGTAGGACAAGCATCATCTTTATCGATAACACCATCACCGTCAGTATCTGGCCAAGGGCAACCGTTGTTTTCAACTGGACCTGCTACATCTGGACATTGATCGTCTTTATCTGGAACTCCATCACCGTCAGTATCAGGACATCCTTGGAATTCTGGTAAACCTGGAGTATCAGGACAAAGATCATCTTTATCTAAGATACCATCCTTATCTCTATCTCTGTTACCAAATCTAAATAATAAAGATGCAGAAGCCTGCCAGAAGTTAGCAACGTTAGATTTATCACCAGGAGTTGATACGTAATCTCCTTGAACACCTAAACCGAAGTTTTTAGTTACCCAGAAGTTAGCACCTGCACCAGTAGAAACTGTAAAGAAGTTAGCTTTACCATTTTCGTTACCAGCATCTCCGTTGTATACTGTCTCTCCATCAACAGATTGTCTTGGGAAAGTAAGAGCAGTATAGTCATGTCTTAAATAGTTGGCACCAACTCTTAAGTAAGGGTCAAACCAAGATTCCTCGTCCCATAAAAGACCTGCAGCTTTAGCTTGGAAACCAAGACCTGTCATCAACATAAATTCTTTCCCCATGTTGAATCTTTTATTATCAACATTTCCTACGGAAGTCTGCCAGTCAATTACTAAACCTTTACCGATGTTTCTAGCAACAGTAAGTTTAGATAATGGAGGAGTAATAGAGAAGTTGTTCATATTGAACATTGTCTTCGTTAAATTTTTTGCAGCAAAAGTATTACTAAAGTCGCTTCGTACTGCCTTATGGTTCTCCGCATGAGCACCAACTCCGATCAACCACGGATTGTTGGTAGTCTGAGCGAATACAGTAGAAGCAACAGTAAGTGCCAATGCTGAAATTCCTAATTTTAGATTTTTCATAGAATTAAATGATTAAATAATTGATATTGCAAAATAAATATAATTTTTCTTTATATACAAAGTTTTTTGAATGATTTTTAACTTTTCTTTAATATTCTATCCAGGGTTCGTTTATTTTCTCTATCTTTTATCGCTTCCCTTTTATCAAAAAGCTTTTTCCCTCTTGCCAAGGCTATTAACACCTTTGCTTTTCCACTATCATTAATATATAACTTTAGAGGTATAATAGTGTTCCCTGCATCTTTTAACTTTTTCTCGAATTTTTGTAATTCTTTTTTGTGCAAGAGCAATTTCCGTTCCCTTTTTGTCTTATGATTGTAAAAAGTTCCTAATTTGTACTCATCGATCATCATATTAATGATGTATAATTCCCCATCAATAAACTGACAGAACGATTCTGTAATAGATGCTTTGGAAGAGCGTAAAGATTTTATTTCTGTCCCTGTTAAAACCATTCCTGCTTCAGTTTCTTCCATGATTTCATATTCGAAACGCGCTCTTCTATTTAATATGTTGACTGTTTTTTCGATCTTCATTAGATTAAAATTTCATTTGAAATATACAAAAATACCTTTCATTTAAAAACTTGACTATTACATTATTATAAAATACCCAAATTCTTTTCGTAATTTTGCGCCAAATTTACAAAACTATATGTTAACAGTATCTAACTTATCTTTACAATTCGGGAAAAGAGTTCTTTTTGACGAAGTAAACATCATGTTTGCTAAAGGAAATTGTTATGGGATTATCGGAGCTAATGGAGCGGGAAAATCAACATTTCTTAAAATATTAACTGGAAAACAAGACCCAACCACAGGAAGTGTATCATTAGAGCCTGGAAAAAGAATGTCTGTTTTAGAGCAGGATCACTTTGCATACGATCAATATAATGTTCTTGAAACAGTACTTAGAGGTAACAAAAAATTATTCGAGATAAAGGCAGAAATGGATGCCTTATACGCAAAAGAAGATTTCTCTGATGAAGATGGTATTAAAGCCGGAGAGCTAGGTGTTATTTATGATGAGATGGGAGGATGGAACTCAGAATCTGATGCACAGACTATGCTTTCCAATGTTGGGGTAAAAGACGATATGCATTGGCAGATGATGAGTGAACTTGAAAACAAGGACAAAGTAAAAGTTCTTTTGGCTCAAGCTCTTTTTGGAAACCCTGATGTATTGATTCTGGATGAACCTACGAATGACCTTGACATTGACACGATCTCTTGGTTGGAAAACTTCCTTGCAGATTATGAAAATACAGTTATTGTTGTATCTCACGACCGTCACTTCCTGGACACAGTTTGTACACATATCGGAGATTTAGATTATGCAAAACTTAATCTTTATACAGGTAACTATTCTTTCTGGTATCAAGCTTCTCAATTGGCAACAAGACAAAGAGCTCAGGCTAATAAGAAGGCCGAAGAAAAGAAAAAGGAACTTCAGGATTTCATCGCAAGATTTAGTTCAAACGTTGCTAAAGCAAAACAAGCAACAGCTAGAAAGAAAATGATCGACAAACTGAACATTGATGATATTAAACCATCTTCAAGAAGGTATCCTGCAATTATTTTCGAGATGGAAAGAGAAGCTGGAGATCAAATTCTAGATGTAAAAGGTCTTGAAAAAACAAAAGACGGAGAATTACTTTTCTCAAATATTGATCTAAACCTTAAGAAAGGAGATAAGGTTGCTGTACTTTCTAAAAACTCTTTGGCCATTACAGAATTCTTCGAAATTTTAGCTGGAAACGTTGAAGCTGATAAAGGAGCAGTTGCTTGGGGAGTTACTACTAATCAGTCGCACATGCCTTTAGATAATACCAATTTCTTTCAAGAGGATATTAATTTAGTTGACTGGTTAAGACAGTTCACTAAAAATGATGAAGAACGTCATGAAGAATTTATGAGAGGATTCTTAGGAAGAATGTTATTCTCAGGAGATGAAGCTTTAAAATCTTGCAAAGTACTTTCAGGAGGTGAAAAAATGAGATGTATGTTCAGTAGAATGATGCTTCAGAAAGCCAACATTTTGTTACTTGATGAACCGACCAACCACTTAGACTTAGAGAGTATTACAACATTGAATAACTCTTTATCTAATTTCAAAGGAAATCTTTTACTGGCATCGCATGACCACGAAATGCTTCAAACGGTCTGTAACAGAATCATCGAATTAACTCCTAACGGAATTATTGACAGAGAAATGAGTTACGACGAATATCTTGCTGATAAAAAAGTAAAAGAATTAAGAGAAAAAATGTATTCTTAAATAATAAGACAACATAAAAAAACAAAAAAATCCTCAAATTAATTTGAGGATTTTTTTGTTTGGTACAAATTCTATTTTGTAAGTTTTGTCGTTGGCAAAGTAACGGTTCCCGGATCTTTCCATAAACCATCTTTTTCCGCTCTTTTCTTAATATTCTGAGCTCTTTTTTCACTATCCGGGTGAGAGTTGAACATCTTTTGAAAACCAGACTGAGTACTTCCTGAAGAAAGTAACGCTAATTTTTTAAATGCTGTATATTCTGCTACTACATTGTATTTATTCGCTTTCATAAAATCATAAGAGTAAGCATCCGCTTCTGATTCCTGTTTTTTACTATGGGAGGCATCTAAGAATGCATTTGCCATCTTACCTACCTGACTGTCATTAAGAGTAGCGACAGTAGATGAAGCTGAAGATGCAGCATCTAATGCTGCTGCTTTTAAATAAGCAGATTTAATAGCGTCTTTTGTGTCTTGATTCTTTACGTGACCAATTTCGTGACCTATTACAGCTAGTAATTCGTCATCCGTCATAACATCCATCAGAGATGAGAACACTCTTACACTTCCATCTGCACAGGCAAAAGCGTTTATATCTGTTACTTTATATACTTTGTAATTAAGATTAAGTCCGTCCTGTGATTTATGTTTACCAAAAAGCTTGTTCAGCCTAACTGTATATGGATCTTTCGCTCCTGCTACAGCATTGTTCTTATCCATCCAATCAACTGATTCTTTAGATAATTTCACAGCATCTTCGTTCGTAAATGTTAATGCTTTTGCTCCTTTAGTAGCTACATCTGTAATTTTTCCTAGGCTAATCTTTTGCCCTTGAAATGTATGTACTGCTCCAATTAAGCATACACATAGAATAATTTTTTTCATATTTAATTAAATTTTGGTTTAGGCAGCGAATATATCATTTTTTTAACGAAAAAAATCCTTTTCCGAAAAATTCCAGAAAAGGACTTACACCTAATATTAAGAAACCACTTTACACAATAAATAATGATGCAATTGATGTTGCATCACTGCCACTCAAAACTTCGTCATAAGCGGCAGATCCTGCTGCAGCTCCAAATGCAGTCGCGGTATTATATCCACCTTGGTTTGTGTTATCTTCACCTGCGTAAACAGCGTTAGTAGCGGAAGGCATATTTCCACCATTTGCTAATTCTATCCAACCTTTATTAGCTCTCATTCTTCTCACTTGCGAAGCATGCCTTGCTTCTACGGAATGAATTTGTAGAGCAGCCTGTAAGACCACTTTATTCGACATTACATTTCCAGCCTGTCCTTTGTATGCTCTTACTCCTGTATCCTCAAAAGCTTGTGCCAGGACAAGAAATTGATTGTAATCTGTAAATGGAGAGAAATTACCTCCAGCCGTAAAATCAAAATTAGGCTTTGCTCCAGGCGTTACGCCTAAAGAGGTAAGAGTACTTTTCAAGAAACCTACATGCGCAGACTCATGCTTAGAGATCTGCATAAAAACTGTACGGTCAGCATTAGGAATCAAACTTGCAGTAGACAGTCCGATCGCATAATATTCGTTTTCCAAATACTCTAAGGTCAAAGCTAATTGTAATGCTTCCGTTAAAGCACTTTTTAAAAAACTTCCAGGAACCGTTACATTTTGAGTTTCAGCTTTTGCAGGAGTCGACATAGCAAGTCCTAATCCTAAAGGGACTGATGCAATAGCTGCTTTTTTACCAAATGATGAAATATTGGTAAGTGTTTCTAATCTTGAAGCTTCTGTTGTAAAAAATTTATCATCAGAAAATTTATCTAGTAATTTTAGAATGTTCATAATAGTACGTTTTAAAAGTGAATAATTTAGTTAATGCCTCTTTCCTTCCATGTAAATGGAGTTTTTATAAATCCTCCAGCTGCCATTACCACATCTTTTGGTTCTTTAGCTACATCTAATCCGTTGGCATCAATCACATCATCTCCGGAAAAATCTGCTGATCCAGGATTAATAAGATTTCTTATTGCCGATGCATGTCTTGCTTCTACTGAAACAATTTTCCCTGCAATCACTAAATATTCTGGATTTGTAATATATTTTCCTGCTGCATTATAGGCCGCAACACCCGTGTCTTCAAGAGCTTTTGCTGTAGCCAGTACAGAACTTCTATTATTAAAATTTACACTTGGATATTGAAATTCAAGTGTTGGCAGTACATTAGCTGTTACTCCACTTATTGCCGCTTTAAAGAAATCACGGTGTATCACTTCATGATGGTACAGATCTGTAAACAATTCTTTTTCAGCGGTTGAAATTCCTGAGTAAAAATTATTGACCACTTTCGTATAAAAATCTGCTTCCAACTGTTCAAGGGCATAAGCATAATTTAATACACCTACATCTCCTTTTCCAAGATCGAATACCTGGTTATCCACCATCTGGAAATCATCATCATCACACCCCACTAATGCAAGACCTGCCATAGCCAGACCAATGCCACCTAGTTTTAAGAAGTTTCTTCTGCCTGTATCCAGGGTGGTTCCCTGGTTAGAAATATTAATTGTCTTTTTCATAATATTAATTTTAAAGTGTTTAGTTATTTAATATCATTTACGATAATTAATTAAGTTTGGATTTACTAAATCTAAAATTTTATTAATTTTTATTAAAGTTTTCTTATTTCACTTATTAAATACATAAAAATCATGAGTCCGAATATTTAAAATAAATTGAAACTAAAATCAAATTTTCGTGTTATAAATTCTTTATTTTATATTCTCATATTAACAGTTTATCATTACTTTTTAAAATATATTTTCCCTATTTTTGTGAAATGAGTCAAAAATGGATTTTCAGACCTGAACCCGATGAAGAAGTTGTGGACAGATTAAGTTCGTCACTTGGTTTTGGAACTTTTGAATCTAAGCTTCTCGTTCTCAGAGGAATTGACAATTATCAAAAGGCCAGAGAATTCTTTAAACCAAATCTTACCGATATACACAGTCCGTTTTTAATGGCTGACATGCAAAAAGCCGTGGAGCGGATTGCAACCGCAATTGAAAATGGCGAAAAAATATTAGTTTACGGCGATTATGATGTAGATGGAACTACAGCCGTTGCTTTGATGTATTTATACCTCAGCAAAATAGTTCAAAAAAAATACCTTGATTATTATATTCCGGATAGAAATTCAGAAGGGTATGGAATCTCAACAGAGGGAATCGATTTTGCAAAAGAAAATGGATTTTCATTAATCATTGCTTTGGACTGTGGTATAAAAGCGATTGATATGATCAGCTACGCTCAGAATCTGGGTGTGGATTTTATTATCTGTGATCACCATTTACCTGGTGATGAAATCCCCAATGCCGTTGCTGTTTTGGATCCCAAGAGAAATGACTGCAGGTATCCTTTTAAGGAACTTTCAGGATGTGGTGTGGGTTTCAAATTATGTCAGGGATTAAATACAATTTATAAAATTCCAGATGCAGAATTATTTGAACTAACGGATCTTTTAGCTATTTCTATTGCTGCTGATATTGTTTCAATGACAGGAGAAAATAGAGTTTTAGCTAAAATGGGATTAAAAACCCTTAGAAAAACAAGAAATCTAGGATTAAGACTTTTAATTCCTGAAGATAAACTTTCCCATTTTGAAATCTCAAACATTGTTTTTGAGATCGCTCCTAAAATTAATGCTGCAGGAAGAATTTCACATGGTAAAGCTGCTGTAGAGCTGATGGTTTCGGATAATCTGAAACATGCTCATCAGATCGTAAGTGATATTATGGGACTTAACGATGAAAGGCGTGAGCTGGATATGAACTCTACGCTTTCTGCACTG
>NZ_CP099966.1:3067500-3072500 GCF_025403485.1 Chryseobacterium paludis | reverse complement strand
AGACCCACTTCAGTCGTACTCAGAAGAATTACTAATAATAAATTCACAGAATCACAACCCTTCCTACATACACCACCCAATGAATGGTACGCCTGGAAGAATGACCTTACCAAAAATAAAGACATAAGTATCCTTTATGCGATAGATGAAAAAGGTTTTCCGGTAGGAACAGGCCCCAAGAAACATGAGATCTGGACTGAAGGCTTTTATCCCATCATCTGGACCAACACAAAATATAATATGATCTACTCCAATATAGGACATAACGATATGGACTATGAACATCATTATAATAAAGAACAAGTAAAACCCCTTTCCTCTACCTTTGCCAGTAAAGACTACTCTCATTTTATAACAAAGGCGATCTATTATCTGGCAAAAGAAAAAAGAGCAAGATTTAAAAATATAAAGAATAAAGAATAAAGAATAAAGAATAAAGAATAAAGAATAAAGAATAAAGAAAATTATTTAATATAAAATAGAATATGAGGAATCAGAATAAACCATGATAAGCAGCAAAAAGAAAAACAGGGACAGAATATAGCAGCAAGCAAAAATCACAAACATAAAACAGGAAACACAAATCACAAACAAGAAATAAAAAATAAAAAATAAAAAAATCACACGCAGTATTAGATTCAAAGATTCATACTCTTTCATTCTTAAATAACCTGTTCCATTAAAATTTTAAATCTACTTTTTATCAAAAACAACAGGATGCTTTCTTTAAAAGGTTCGTTTTCATTAAATACCCGGATCGTCACAGAATATTTTACCATCCGATCCAGTGAAAATCCATAAAAGATTCCTTTAGTCTTCCCTATTTCTCCTCAAACATTCAACTTTTTGGATCCAAAATCTCTCCAATCTTCCAGATCTGAAATCCTAAAACTACAGGATTGATATAGTATTAACTAATTCCCAAGCTCAGTATGGCAGTTCTTTGCAAATAGGGTTAAAATTTTAGTTCTTGTAATTCAGGGAGTTAAAAGTAAATATGAATTAAAAGTAAATTTTATGTTAAATAAGTTTGGATTGTAGTGTTAATAAGATGTACTTTTGCCCCACTGAAAACGAGAGATAGTAGGTAGCGCAGACGATAAGTAAATAGGACTGAAGGTTAGAAAAATAAATAATATTTTATTTTGATAATTGATAAAAGTTTGTATCTTTGCAGTCCCAATTAAGGGAGCGCAGGAGAGTATAGGATTGAATAAGAGATAGGGATTAAGGTTACTAAAAAAACTTTAAATTTTCTTTCAGAAAAATTTGGTCACATCAAAAAAAACATTTACTTTTGCACTCGCAAATCAGTAGTCCAAACGACAGAAAATGAGGCTACGGTATAAAGCGGAAGAAGAGAGATCATTGAAAAATAATATAACAACCAAGTAAGGAAAAACTAAAGCGTAAAATAACTTTGAGTGAGTCAGACAAACATACAATGGAGAGTTTGATCCTGGCTCAGGATGAACGCTAGCGGGAGGCCTAACACATGCAAGCCGAGCGGTAGAGATTCTTCGGAATCTTGAGAGCGGCGTACGGGTGCGGAACACGTGTGCAACCTACCTTTATCAGGGGGATAGCCTTTCGAAAGGAAGATTAATACCCCATAATATATTTGATGGCATCATTAGATATTGAAAACTCCGGTGGATAGAGATGGGCACGCGCAAGATTAGATAGTTGGTGAGGTAACGGCTCACCAAGTCAATGATCTTTAGGGGGCCTGAGAGGGTGATCCCCCACACTGGTACTGAGACACGGACCAGACTCCTACGGGAGGCAGCAGTGAGGAATATTGGACAATGGGTGAGAGCCTGATCCAGCCATCCCGCGTGAAGGACGACGGCCCTATGGGTTGTAAACTTCTTTTGTATAGGGATAAACCTTTCCACGTGTGGAAAGCTGAAGGTACTATACGAATAAGCACCGGCTAACTCCGTGCCAGCAGCCGCGGTAATACGGAGGGTGCAAGCGTTATCCGGATTTATTGGGTTTAAAGGGTCCGTAGGCGGACTCGTAAGTCAGTGGTGAAATCTCATAGCTTAACTATGAAACTGCCATTGATACTGCGGGTCTTGAGTAAGGTAGAGGTAGCTGGAATAAGTAGTGTAGCGGTGAAATGCATAGATATTACTTAGAACACCAATTGCGAAGGCAGGTTACCATGTCTTAACTGACGCTGATGGACGAAAGCGTGGGGAGCGAACAGGATTAGATACCCTGGTAGTCCACGCCGTAAACGATGCTAACTCGTTTTTGGGTTTTCGGATTCAGAGACTAAGCGAAAGTGATAAGTTAGCCACCTGGGGAGTACGAACGCAAGTTTGAAACTCAAAGGAATTGACGGGGGCCCGCACAAGCGGTGGATTATGTGGTTTAATTCGATGATACGCGAGGAACCTTACCAAGGCTTAAATGGGAATTGACAGGTTTAGAAATAGACTTTTCTTCGGACAATTTTCAAGGTGCTGCATGGTTGTCGTCAGCTCGTGCCGTGAGGTGTTAGGTTAAGTCCTGCAACGAGCGCAACCCCTGTCACTAGTTGCTAGCATTAAGTTGAGGACTCTAGTGAGACTGCCTACGCAAGTAGAGAGGAAGGTGGGGATGACGTCAAATCATCACGGCCCTTACGCCTTGGGCCACACACGTAATACAATGGCCAGTACAGAGGGCTGCTACCAGGTGACTGGATGCTAATCTCGAAAGCTGGTCTCAGTTCGGATTGGAGTCTGCAACTCGACTCTATGAAGCTGGAATCGCTAGTAATCGCGCATCAGCCATGGCGCGGTGAATACGTTCCCGGGCCTTGTACACACCGCCCGTCAAGCCATGGAAGTCTGGGGTACCTGAAGTCGGTGACCGTAAAAGGAGCTGCCTAGGGTAAAACAGGTAACTAGGGCTAAGTCGTAACAAGGTAGCCGTACCGGAAGGTGCGGCTGGAACATCTCATTTTAGAGCGTCTTTCGGGACGATAAACAAAATTAAAGATACTTAAGTGTATCATGTACTTACTTAAAGTATGCTTTAGTTTTTTATTTGGTTGATTATATATATAAAAATACAAAACCCACTAGAAATTAGTATAGGGAAGAGAGGCAAGATGAAAGATAAAAGAAGAAAGACAATGAGGTCTGATATCTGGAGTCTTTAATCTAAAAGTCTAACAAGACAGTCTCGTAGCTCAGCTGGTTAGAGCGCTACACTGATAATGTAGAGGTCGGCAGTTCGAGCCTGCCCGAGACTACTAATTGAAAAAGACGGGAAGATAATAGATGGTAGGGATCAGATTTAATTCTGGGATCTGTAATCTGTAATCTGAAGTCTGACTAGAGGGGGAATTAGCTCAGCTGGCTAGAGCGCCTGCCTTGCACGCAGGAGGTCAAGGGTTCGACTCCCTTATTCTCCACAGTTTTGTGAGTCTGATTTAAAAGTATAATGAATAGAGCCAAAACAAATATTCATTCATCAGACAAGCAGAAAGACATTAAGATCATTGACATTAACGGTAAAAATATCACAAAGAGAAAACCGAGCGCAATTAAGCGTTTGAGTTTACAAAAAATAGCTTGGCAGCAATGCTGAGCAAAAAATACTGAACTAATTAATAATTAGGAAAGAAATCGTTAAGGGCGTATGGCGGATGCCTAGGCTTTCAGAGGCGACGAAGGACGTGGTAAGCTGCGAAAAGCTCGGGGGATTGGCACACACGAATTGATCCCGAGATGTCCGAATGGGGCAACCCGGCTGGTTGAAGACCAGTCACCTCGTAAGAGGAGCAAACCCGGAGAACTGAAACATCTAAGTACCCGGAGGAAAAGAAATCGAAGAGATTCCGTAAGTAGTGGCGAGCGAACGCGGATTAGCCCAAAAGTCTTTATATATTTAAAAGAATGTTCTGGAAAGAACAGCCATAGAGGGTGATAGCCCCGTATTTGAAAGGTATATTTTGATGATAAATGAGTAGGGCGGGACACGTGAAATCCTGTCTGAATATGGGGGACCATCCTCCAAGGCTAAATACTCCTGAAAGACCGATAGTGAACAAGTACTGTGAAGGAAAGGTGAAAAGCACTTCGAATAGAAGGGTGAAATAGAACCTGAAACCGTACGCCTACAAGCGGTCGGAGCCCACATGTTGGGTGACGGCGTGCCTTTTGCATAATGAGCCTACGAGTTAATTTTACTAGCGAGGTTAAGGACTTCAGGTCCGGAGCCGGAGCGAAAGCGAGTCTGAATAGGGCGTATAGTTAGTAGGATTAGACGCGAAACCTTGTGATCTACCCATGGGCAGGTTGAAGCTCTGGTAACACAGAGTGGAGGACCGAACCGGTTGACGTTGAAAAGTCTTCGGATGACCTGTGGGTAGGGGTGAAAGGCCAATCAAACTGGGAGATAGCTCGTACTCCCCGAAATGCATTTAGGTGCAGCGTCGTATATAAGTTTATTAGAGGTAGAGCTACTGATTGGATGCGGGGGTTTCATCGCCTACCAATTCCTGACAAACTCCGAATGCTAATAAATGTTCTACGGCAGTGAGGGCATGGGTGCTAAGGTCCATGTCCGAGAGGGAAAGAACCCAGACCAACAGCTAAGGTCCCCAAATATATGTTAAGTTGAAGCAACGCGGTTGGACTGCATTGACAGCTAGGATGTTGGCTTGGAAGCAGCCATTCATTTAAAGAGTGCGTAACAGCTCACTAGTCGAGCGGTCCGGCATGGATAATAATCGGGCATAAACATATTACCGAAGCTATGGATTTGTACTTATGTACATCTGGTAGGGGAGCATTCTGTTTGCACAGAAGCAGTGGCGCGAGCCATTGTGGAGCGTACAGAAAAGAAAATGTAGGCATAAGTAACGATAAAGGGGGCGAGAAACCCCCTCACCGAAAGACTAAGGTTTCCTCAGCCATGCTAATCAGCTGAGGGTTAGTCGGGACCTAACGCGAACCCGAAAGGGGTAGTGGATGGACAATGGGTTAATATTCCCATAC